>JARYMC010000141.1 GCA_029907305.1 Candidatus Thermoplasmatota archaeon | reverse complement strand
TGGGAGCTGCTGCACTCCCAGGATGGGAAGAGCCGACATCTGGGTAGCAAACCGCGGGGTCGATGGGAGCTCTCACCCGCGACGGCTCTGTTATCCCCGGGGTAACTTTTCTGTCATGCCTGGCCCCCACTGATGGGGGCACAAGCGGTCGCTAGGCCAGGCTTTCGCCCTTGGATCCCTCGCTTTTCAGGATCCAATCAAGCCAGCTTATGGCCTTGCCCTCTACGGCGGATTTCTGACCCGCCTGAGCCGACTTTTGGGCGCCCTTGATATCTTTTCAAGGGCGTGCCGCCCCAGCCAAACTGCCCACCTGCCGTTGTTCCAGCGCCAGAGGCGCCGGTGAGAAACACGGTTGCAGAAGGACGGTGTTCCATTGGCGCCTCCCCCTGTTCCCGGAGAAACAGGGATCGACGGCTCCCGTCTACGCTCTGCATCCACAGCCATGTTCCAGCGACAGGCTGCAGTAAAACTCCACGGGGTCTTCTTTTCCCGCTGGGAGCT
>JARYMC010000140.1 GCA_029907305.1 Candidatus Thermoplasmatota archaeon | reverse complement strand
ACCTCTAACACAAACACAACAAATTCCAAAAAGAAAGAATCACCACTATTCAAAATAAGAACCGAACTAGCAATAGGTGAACGAATAAAAGATCTAGTTACAAGATTCCTAGGACAAAGAATATTTTTCTTAACGTTTCAATGGCTAAAAGAAAAACTGATAAATTCTTCTATTCCTGATCGGCTAGATACTGAAAAAATGCAATCCGTTGGTTGTTATACTTGTACTCCATTTTCAGTCTGCCATCCTAAATGTAACACTTATGAGACGCCTAAATGTCATTAATTTTCAAATAATTTACCTTTCTGTTTTTTTATTTTTAAATGATTATAAATAAAAAATTCGTTATTTTAATCAATTCTTACATAATATTTAAATACTACTAAATTAATTCTTACATAATATATAAATACTACTATTTAGACTAAAAATTTGGAAGGAGGTATAAGAAATGAATAAAAAAATATTAGTAGTTAGTATCTTAACCATTTTAATGCTGGTAACAATATCATTTGCAACAGCGGTT
>JARYMC010000139.1 GCA_029907305.1 Candidatus Thermoplasmatota archaeon | reverse complement strand
TACGGGGCCAATTTGCCGAGTTCCCTTAACACAATTATCTCCGACACGCCTTCGCCTTCTCAGCGAGGGGCACCTGTGTCGGTTCTCGGTACGGACGCCGTCTCCCTTTTCACGGGCTCCAGGAATTTGTCAGGTTACCCCATCACACATTCACCTGCTTCTCACCATTACGGTACTCCACAGGCTTCTGATGCTTAGACGGGACGACGGTCCCGCCTGACATATCCCGAAGCGTCAGGGCTTTCGCTACAGACGGACGGTACAGGAATATTAACCTGTTTCCCTTTCGGTACACTCGAGTTACGGTGCACCTTAGGACCGACTAACCCTCGGCTGACGAACATGGCCGAGGAAACCTAGCCCCTGCGGCGGTTGGGATTTTCACCCAACTATGCTTCTACTACTGCCAGAATTCTCAATTCTGCACGGTCCACTGGACCTTACGCCCCAGCTTCTGCCCATGCAGAACGCCTCTCTACGAGATCACCTTTCGGTGCTCCGTGGTCTCTGTAGTAGGCTTGAGCCCCGTCCATTTTCAGCGCCCTAAATCTTGACTGGTAAGCTGTTACGCACTTTTTAAAGGATAGCTGC
>JARYMC010000138.1 GCA_029907305.1 Candidatus Thermoplasmatota archaeon | reverse complement strand
TTTCCTGGTAAAGCCTATTGAATTGTGTTGAGTCGTGAACATTTGCTTTAGTGACACTGAAAGTTATAGGCAGTTCGGTTTTTGTGTCAACAATTGTATGTATTTTGTATCCATAGACATGTTTTTCCTGGATATGATTCCATCCCCAACCTGCTTCTTTGTCACCTAGGTTTGCTTCGAGGATACTTCCATCTTGAGCTATTGTATGAAGGTTTAGAAAACCGTGGTCAAGTAGTTGCTGAACAACTACTTGAAATAATTCTTCAAAAGTATCTGTTCCTATCCTGTTTAGGAAATGTGTGAAACTGCTTATATCTGGTGTTTGTTTAAAACCTGGTGTTCTTCTCCAGAAACTATCTTTTTTCAAAAATGCATGATAATCCCTGTAGGATTCCATTCTTAGGATCATTATTATGAATGATAGGAACATCCCTATGGGGTGGTAGTGGTGGTCTACCTGGTTTACCAGGTTTGTGTTTGTAATATTTTTTTTGGTATTACTTCAGCTTCTGAAAGATTTATATTTGATATAATCTTTCTTAGACTAACCCTCCTATTGTTTTTCATTTTGTGCACCCAAACAAAATGAAATGTAGGAGGGTTAATTTAATTTTTCAACAGCCTAAA
>JARYMC010000137.1 GCA_029907305.1 Candidatus Thermoplasmatota archaeon | reverse complement strand
GTTAGCTTAGAAGCAGCTACCCTTTAAAGAGTGCGTAACAGCTCACCAGTCGAGGTCTAGGGCCCCGAAAATGGACGGGGCTAAGCCGACTACCGATACCACGGAGCGCCGCAAGGCGATCTGGTAGGGAGGCGCCGCGCGTGGGTGGAAGCGACTCCGTGAGGAGTCGTGGACCACGCGGGGACGAAAATCTTGGTAGCAGTAGCAGCAAAGTCGGGTGAGAATCCCGACCGCCGTAAGGGCCAGGGTTCCTGGGCAACGATCGTCAGCCCAGGGTTAGTCGGTCCTAAGGTGTGCCGTAACTCGAGCACATCGAATGGGAAACAGGTTAATATTCCTGTACCTCCCGGCACTAAAACCGACGCTTCCGGATATGCCCGGCACCCGCGCCAGGGTGTTCAAGCGCCGAAGTCCGCGGAGAGCCGTCATGGCGAGAAACGGACGAATGCGTGATGACGCAAGCAGGCAAATTCCGGGAGCCCGTGAAAAGGGAGCCGGAGGCCGTACCGAGAACCAACACAGGTGCCCCGAGCTAAGAAGGCTCAGGCGTGTCGGAAGTAATCCGGCTAAGGGAATTCGGCAAATTAGCCACGTAACTTCGGGATAAGTGGTGCCTGCTTCGCAAGAAGCAGGTCGCAGTGACCAGGGAGCTCTAACTGTCTAATAACAACATAGGTGGTTGCAGACCCGAAAGGGCCAGTACAACCACTGAATCCTGCCCAGTGCGGGTACCTGAAGACCCGGTACAACGGGAAGAAGGGCCCGTCAACGGCGGGGGTAACTATGACCCTCTTAAGGTAGCG
>JARYMC010000136.1 GCA_029907305.1 Candidatus Thermoplasmatota archaeon | reverse complement strand
CCATCCTGCTACCATGGAACGGGATGGACGCCATCGTGATATTTTTAAAGTAGTTGCATAATTACAAAACGAGAGACGTCCATCTCGTTCAGGTATGCAAAAAAACGATATGGATTCTCTCCATAAAAACCTAATTTACGGGCAACACTCCGATTTGTTAATGCAGATATTATTGATTAGTTTTTTACATAAATCTCATTTCTAACAAATAAGGCATACGAAAACACTTAATTTCAATTGTTTTTTTTCTTTGCGGGCTTTTCAATATATTGCTCCAATTCTTTATTCCCCAAAATCAAATCCGCCAAAAAGCCTGTTTGAAGGAATATGTCTAAGAGCAACATTACCTTTGCAATTTTTAATTTCATCCCCTTCTTTTATTAATCCAGTTGGAAGCTGAGCTGCCCCTGAGCAAACCTCATGATCATCCCACCTCAAATTACTTTCATATAACTTTTGTACTTTGAGGGTTCTTGTACTTTTATCCATTGAAAAAACAGCAGGTGTTTTTGGCAGCTTATCCCCCTGTTTTTCTAGTTTGCCAGATGCTATCAAAGCTAAGATTAGACAGAAAAGTCCTGTGAGGAAAAACTGCAATGGATACATCCAAATGGCAAGGATCCAACTAACAAACCAGATAATGGCTAGAATCTTTTCAGTACTAGGTATTTTATCTAATATCCCATCCACATCCATGAGAATATGAATAAAATACAGGTTTATAATTTTATTTTTTTGAGTTTTTTCTATAAATCAACAGAGTTGAGTTTTATATGTAGATAAAATAAATGAACCTTTTTATACCATTCCATCTAGCAAGCTATACAAGGAGTTCTTCTCATATAAAAAACGTAAAAAACGTTGTTTTCCTCATGAGATCTGGAAAAAAGGGAGTATAATATTATTTATTTTTTTATCCTATAGTTACAGAGTTAAAAATAGTTAAATAAAAAAACTATAAAAGAAAAAAAATAGAGATTTTAGCTAGTCAGTATCGTAGTCCTCACCGGATTCACCCGATGTTTTTTTACCTGATGGAGTAGAGCTTGTGCTCTTCGCTGCAATGACATCATCGATTCTAAGAATCATAATGGAGGCTTCTGTTGCTGATTGTATCTCCTGCATACTCACACGAAGTGGCTCTATAACATTTTGTTTGAGCATATCTGAGATTTTTCCGTTGAAAACATCAATCCCTGCGTACTTGTTTCCCTTCTTTTGCGCCTGACGGAGTTCAAGCATGATATCAATGGGATCAAGACCAGCGTTCTGAGACAGTGTTTTTGGTACAACCTCTATAGCGTTTGCAAATGCCTCAATCGCCATCTGTTCACGGCCACCTATTGAGGGCGCGTAGTCTCTGAGTGCCATCGCTATTGCGGTTGCTGTAGCTCCACCACCAGCGGTTATCTTACCGTCTTCTAAAGCAGCTTTAACAACTGATAATGCGTCGTGTAGCGCTCGCTCTAGCTCATCAACAACATGCTCTGTTCCACCACGTATCAGTATTGA
>JARYMC010000135.1 GCA_029907305.1 Candidatus Thermoplasmatota archaeon | reverse complement strand
TTCTATGGCATCCGCCTCTGGCGGGTGCGCCTGCCCAGAAGTAAAAATGTTTGTTAGAAGAAAAATAGCGCGATTCACCCCCATGCTAAAGTCTGGGGATTTCCCGCTCACAAAATGTTAAAAAGATAACATATCTCTATTCAGATGAGAAATAAAGTTGATTAAAAAGTAGTTTTATTTCTGTATTTCTTATAGGTTATTAAAGTAATTATTATTGCTACAATTATACTCAATATCAAGAACAAAGGTATGCAGAGATAGAATCCTTGTTCTTTTTCAGGGATCTCAGATCTGTTTGTTATATGAGCTGTGGCTATATCCATGTTGGAGAGGTTTTGGTTGTTTCTAACTATCAAAATGACTAGATAACAACCCGGTTTAGAATATGTGTGCGATGGGTTTGCTAGATAAGATATTTGATTATCGCCGAAATACCATGTGTAGTTTACTATTGTACCATTGATGTCGTAACTACCTTCGCTGCTGAAATTAATGGTTTCATTTGTGTAGCCTTCGTAAGGCCCGTTTGCTTCTGCTATGGGTAGTTGCTGTGTTGGTCCTAGTTGCAGGATTGCGATAGTATGTAGGTCTTCTGAGACATCGGCCATGTTGTCTTTAACTTGGAGTTTAATTGTGTAGTTACCTGGTTTTGAGTATTTGCGGACTATGTATATTTCGTCGCTCCAGTCTGTGTCAAATACTCCATCGTTGTTGAAATCCCATCTATATCCAATAATTCTTCCATCTGGGTCGTAGCTATCGTATGCAAAAAAAATCAGTGTTTGGTTCACATATCCCTGATCTAGACCAGTTATTTTTGCTACGGGTTTTATGTTAGGTGTTGATTTTATGTGTTTTGTTGTGAAATGGAATATAGCTGTTATATTGTGTGCTGAATCATTTACAGCAACCTTCCACCAGTAGGTGGTAGAATATTTTTTTGCTTGTGTAAAATTCCATTGGTATGTGCAATCTGGTACTTTTGTGTTTTTTTGTCTTAGCACCCATTTTCCTGTTGTGTTTTCGTACCAGTAGATGTTCATTAGATTTCCATCAAGGTCTATGACATCTATGCTGCAAATAGGTCTTGGTTTTAGTCCTGTTGATCCATTAGTTGGTTTTTCGTTTAAGATCATTGGGGGTTCGTTTGTTGGTGTGAAAGTCACATCCATATATGCTGCTTTGGTTAACTGAATTTGGAATAGGGTGATAATCAGAAGGGATAATGATATGATTATGGATAGTTTTGTTCGTTTTGCTGTCTTTCGTTGCATCTGCGTTTCCTTCTTTTAACCAATATATTGATAATTGGTAACACGATACATTTTGTCATTGATTGTATTTAAAAATACCCTGTTAAAAAGATAACATTGACAAAAACACAAATTGTAAAAAAGACAAAATGACAAAATGATGCTTGACGTGAACAACCAACAAAAGAGATAAGTCAAAAAAATAACTATATAACAACTGATTTGAAAGTGAGAATAAAAAGTAATAGACGTCGAATCACATATGACCAAATAAAAGATTATGTCCACATGTTAATGATTCAAAAAAACATATCCTACATTTTGTATGTTTATTACTGCTAAAAATGATGTATACACAATTTTTATTTAATTGAATAAAAAAGTTCCTAGTGTCATAAAATGATTAAAATTTATAGTTCATCAACTCATTAATTGTCCAAATATGATCAGTGAAACCTGCACTCATAAAAAGTGTTCTTTTTTTTTCACCATCAAAACTACAA
>JARYMC010000134.1 GCA_029907305.1 Candidatus Thermoplasmatota archaeon | reverse complement strand
GGAGGTTTTATGCAGATTTGTATTATGGAATTGCATGCACTAAATAAGGAGAAAGAATGAATTTGCGGGCAACACTGGTCAGTCTGTATGATAAGATACAAAAAAATAAAGCAAAAAAACATGATCCAAAAAAAATCTAAAAAAATTTCTTAAACAATCGTTAAGTATAAGTATTCAATAAAAGATTTACCTATATGAAGCAAACTCCGTGCGAATACATGATATGGAACGGGTTACCATTTATCAGACGAGAGATCGCCGAAACACTTATTGACGATTTTGGATTAAGCCAAAAAGAAGTAGCAGAGAGACTAGGGGTTACACCAGCAGCAATATGTCAATACAGAGCAAAAAAACGCGGGAGAATGAAAATAAAAAACCAGATAATAACAAAGGAAATAACCATATCAGCAGAACGCATAATCAAAAACGATGATATATCAATAATGGAAGAAACATGCAGGATATGCAAAATAATGAGAAACAACGGAATACATCCATTCTTCAACAACGGATCAGACAAATAAAAAATGAAATAAACCGGTTGATGGGATGCAAAAAATAATTTTTACTTAACTCTATCAATCTTTAATAAATCAAATCCTTTTTATCAACATGATAAACCTCAACCATATGATGAGGATTATAAGACAACTTCGCTTGTCGAAGACCCGGAAGATTCATATCTGATTGTCTATTAATGAACTTAAAATCTTTCTGAAGTATCTTTGCTGTCTCCGCATTTATAGCCTTATAAATACCATCATAATCAGGTGAACCTTTTTCATAATGCACAACAGCTGTATCATCATTCAATTTTTCAAAAACAGCAACAGCTTCTATTCTATCATTAACCCTTATAGCAACACCAGATAAACCTAGCTCGAAAAAATGAGACGTTGAATACAGTATAGCTTTTTTCTCATTTTCAAGAATTGTATCTGATTCACAATTTTTCCAAAGGCACCATCTCTTAAGAAAATCTTTAACCTCATCAATGTTTTTTTCTGATAAAAACTCTGTTGTATAAGCATAGTTTTTCTTGAATTTGTTCAGACGATTACGAATCTTCGCATATTTTGCCCCTGGAAGCTCTGCTAGATCAGATGAGAGATAAACATATTCAAAAAATTCTCTATCAGGTTGAAATCTAAGTTTTTTGTAATTTTCCTCCAAAAATTTCTTTGCCTTTACGTCAATGAGACCAAATGGTGGATCATCACCCTCTTTTTCTGAGAGTTGAAGCACATACTGGAAAACATCCTTGTTATATTTTCCCGATGGTGGTCTAAATTGGGTTTTGTTTTCCACACGGGTCATAATAACAAGGTTATCATCTAAAAAAGCATAATGGTAGTTGCTATAATCCATCCAGCTTATCATAGTTGTAAAAAGGTTATCACTATGAACAGGCGGATATTTTTTATAATGCTCATCAAAAAGACGTTTATCCTCTAGAGAAACAGGTTTAAAATCATCTATGGACAACACTACAGAAAGCAGATATTATTCCTCCATTTTATATTTCATCGGCACATGTTTTTCCATCTGTCTAAAACCTATTGCCGTATAAAACTTGTCCTGCCCTAGTTCCGCTATTAAACCAACCCAATGTAAACCATTGGATAAACATTTATCTAAAAGAGCCTTAACGATTTGTTTACCAACCCCTTTTTTGCCTAGTGCCATAAAATGATTAAATTTTATAGTTCATCACCTCATTAATTGTCCAAATATGATCAGTGAAACCTGCACTCATAAAA
>JARYMC010000133.1 GCA_029907305.1 Candidatus Thermoplasmatota archaeon | reverse complement strand
CAAGTATTAAAAATGGTACCCAAAATTTCAATAAATTAATCCAATTAACATCGGGTAGCAAATAATAAAACAAGAAACATGCACCAAATGCATGGAAAACACGTCTGTACCAATGAACATCAAACTCTATAGCATTAATTTTATTTTTTGTTTCCTCAAATTTTTCCACAATTTTTTCTATAGATGGCACAGGTTTCTTCATAATCAAATTTCTCTCAATTTTTTGATTTTTTAGAAGATTAAACTTAAAATGTTATTTACCAAGAGTCATAACGCCTTGCCTACTACCAACTATCACTTCATCAACCAAACCAATAAACAACCCATTCTCAACAACACCTGGAATATTATTGATATCTTTTTCGAGTTGTTCAGGCGATTCTATTATCTCAAAATCACAATCAAGGATATAGTTCGAGTTATCTGTTAGATATGGGTCATTCATTATTTTTCTCAGTTCAACAGTACAACCAAACTCCTCGAGAGCCTTTTTCGTTGAAGACCAACCATACTTCAGTACTTCAACAGGTAATGGAGAATTTACGCCCAAGACTTTAACAATTTTTGTTTCATCAATCACTATTATCTCTTTTTTAGAGTGATAGGCGACGATTTTTTCTCTTGTAAGAGCTCCCCCTCCACCTTTTATAAGGTTGAGGTTTGGGTCTACTTCGTCAGCACCATCTATTGTTATATCAATAACAGGGTTTTCTTCAAGATCAGTGAGAGGTATGTTGTATTCTTTGGCTATTTTTTTTGTGTGCATAGATGTTGGTATCCCTTTTATGTCAAGGCCATTCTTTACCATCTCTGCGATCTTCTTTATTGTATACTCTACCGTAGAACCGGTTCCAAGGCCAACAATCATACCATCCTTAATGTATTCTGCTGCTTTTTCCCCAGCTATTTTTTTCATGTCTTCTTGTTCCAAAGGTTCACCAGACGATGTAATAGTTTAATAGTACAAAAATTTATACTTGATATCATAATTACGTTTCAGCGGAACTATGTTAGGAAAATGTGATGAACACGGTTATTACCGTGGAGAAGCGTGTCCTGTTTGCAATAAAAAAGGCAAATTCTTGATGGATGACCGTGAACTTAATGCGCTGAGTCGTATCATAGCTGGTGCTCTACGTCATTTCCCAGATAAACTTGGTTTGATGATGGATGGTAGAGGATGGGTCGATATCTCATCTTTCATAGCAGCATTAGGTACATCAAGATCAGGTTTTGACTGGTTACGGAACTACCACATAGAAGCATTGGTAGCCACTGATGAGAGAGGCAGATATCAAATTGATGGTGGTATGATTCGCGCTAAGTATGGTCATACTGTGGATGTAAACCTCGATGATTTACCTTTGGCGGATGTCGATGAATTGTATTACCCAGTTACTGAGGAAGAGATCGATATGATACTCGAAGGTGGTCTTCATCCAACGGATCGTAAAAAAGTACATCTGAGCAGTAGCATAGAAAAAGCTATCGAGGCAGGGCGAGTTAGAACAGAAGAACCTTTGATTTTACGTATTGATGGAAAAAAAGCTATGAAAGACGGAGTGAAAATATATCATGCAGGGAAAGATGTTTATGTAACTGATAACATTGACGCTAAGTATATATCAAAGGTTGATCAATCTGAGATTAAGAAGTTAGAAAAAAAACATTAATAAGCACCAGTTTATGCTAGTATCCCTCTTGTTTTTGGGCTTGTGGCTCAGCTAGGTAGAGCAATCGGCTCTTAACCGATGGGTCAGGGGTTCGAATCCCCTCAAGCCCGTAAAATTTTTTTCAAAAACGTTTTTAACATTTTGTGAGCGAGAAATCCCCAGACTTTAGTATGGGGATGAATCGCGCTATTTTTCTTCTAACAAACATTTTTGCTTCTGGGCAGGCGCACCCGTCAGAGGCGGATGCCATAGAA
>JARYMC010000132.1 GCA_029907305.1 Candidatus Thermoplasmatota archaeon | reverse complement strand
TATAACGAATATCCTCCTGTTTTGATAGAACACCATCAAGCAGATCAGCAAGCTTTTTTTCATCCTGAAACGCCTGCTTACCTATGCTCTCTATACTAACCTTATTTTTGTTATCAAACAAAGCCATCGAGAAATGAGAATAAAAAACATAGTTATATATTTAATGCACTGCCCCTATAACCCCCTAAAAACTTATTATCCTGTTTTTCTATAGGTAGAAGATAAGATGATAAACAAAATCGCAACAAAAATAATAGATAAATATCTGGAAAAAGGCAATATGAGCAGGTGCCTAAGAGATATACTACCATCATCCAATTTAACACTAGAACAAAGGGATAATGTCGCCGAAATTGTTCACGACGTAGTAAGATGGAAAAAACTATATGACTATATCATAAAAGAAAGGGGTATCAAAAAACTCCCAGAAACCTATGTACAACTCGCTGTTGTAAAAGCCCAAATGGTATCAAAACCTCTTCCTTTTGATTACAAATATTCATGCTCTGAATATGTAGCAAAAATTCTAAAAAAACGTGAGTCTCTAGCAGAATATTTAAACGAAAGACCACCAACAACACTATGTGTAAACCTCAACAAGAGTAACAAAGAGGAGATCATAAAAACGCTTTATGAAGAAAAACTACCTGCGATGCAATCAAAACTTGAGACAGCAGTTTTAACAACATCAAATGGTAGATACTCCTCTGCCATAAAAAACAGGTACGCCCATGTACAGGATGAAAGCAGTCAACTCATATCGTATATGGCAGTAAAACTAGGTAATAGTATACTGGATTTTTGTGCTGGTAACGGTGGCAAATCGCTGTCAATGGCGTCGATAACAAAAAACAAGAAAACATTGCATGCTTACGATGTAAACCAGAAGAAACGAGTTACTATCAAACAGAGAGCCATGGAATACAACGCAAACATCATAGTAGAAGATGAACTACCAAGAAAAAAGTTTGATGTAACACTTGTTGACGCACCCTGTACAGGTATTGGTGCTGCACGTAGAAACCCAGAAGCAAAATACGTAGAAGAACCAGGTGATTTCCCAAAGACTCAACTTGATATACTAGAAAATGCTGCAAAAACAGTAAACGAAGAAGGTTTTATTTTATATTCAGTTTGCACTATAACACCAGAAGAAACAAGAGATGTTGTAGAAACTTTTTCAAAACAAAACCAGTTTAAAATCGTTGGTTTAAACAAAAACCCTTATTCAAAATTTCTAATTAAAAACAAATATGGTGCTTTCACCAACATTCCAGGTGGTGATCTTTTCTTCGTGTCAATACTGCAAAAATAGAATCTTTTATGTAACTAATATAAACCCTCTAACTTTATATGTACAATAACTATTTCTGGTAAAACTAGAATGGTTTTGTTCGTTGGGTGATAACTTTATGGGTGAGGCTGAAAAAACACAGAAAAATGCTTTTTACGTATCCTTATCAAAAGACGGTGTCACAACCAAGGTTGAAAGTGATAACGTTTCTGATATAGTAAAACTCCTAAAAGAAGATGCGCTTGAATGGATGGATTTCACTGTAGAAAACATAAATGAGGATAGCTATTTTATAGCCTCTTCTTTAAGATTCAGCCTTCAACTTATTGCAACTGTGCTATCAAACCAATGTTCTGCCTACGAAGACCTTGAAACCGAACTTGGAATTATGGTTCCTGCTGCACGGGTCACAAAATTTGATGTAAAAGTCTATCCGCTCGTTATCCTTATTAGAAAAAATCTTATTGTTACTATTCACCCAAAAGAAGTCATACGCCTACAGAAAATTTACAGATACGCTGATATATTTATGAAAAAAATCAGGCAAGATTTACCATGGAATGACAAACTAACAATTCTGTTGACAAGAATATTAGATGAAAACAACGAAAAAAACTTCAATGGACTGAGAAAAATAGAGGAAGAAGGAGATGAACTTGGTAAA
>JARYMC010000131.1 GCA_029907305.1 Candidatus Thermoplasmatota archaeon | reverse complement strand
GTGGATGAAGATTTAATAGTGTCGCAAAGCTTGTAAATCATACAAAAAAAGTTAATGTGACATTGTCAAGCTAATATTTTATGGAGAAATCGTTGAACTCACAGGAAAGAATATTTTCTTTTTTAACTTCAACATCGTCGACCCTTGCTGATGATGGACCACGATGACACCAGTTGATCATCTCCTGAACAAATTTTTCTTCTCCCTCAAATAACGCCTCAACTTTTCCATCAGACGTGTTTCTAACCCAGCCTGCTAAACCAAGTTGATCAGCTTTTTGCTTAGTATTAGCCCTGAAAAACACACCCTGTACTCTACCAGATATAACAACATGGGCTCTAATTTTCATAAACAAAAAACCTCCTCATGGTCTAAAACGCAATATCGTCCTTGGGAACGGAATAGCATCCTTGATGTTTTCTAATTTGCATATCCACGCAACTAGCCTCTCAACACCTAAACCGTAACCAGCATGTGGCACTGAACCATATCTACGGAGATCAAAATACCATTCATAGTTCTCAACCTTTTCACCCGCCGCTTCCAACCTCTTTTTCATATCCTCGATATCGAGGCTACGCTGAGAACCACCAACTATCTCACCATAACCCTCAGGTGCTATCATGTCAAAACAGAGCGCTGTTTTTGGATCACTGGGGTCACGTGGTTTATAAAAAGCCATTATCTCAACCGGGTAATTTGTTACCACCACAGGTGTTGTAAAATGCTCCATGAGTTTATCCTCTTCGATGGTACGTAGATCCTTACCCCATTCTATACCCATGTTATCTTTTTCATTCAATATTTTTATTGCATCTGTATATGTGATTGTTGGAAACTCTGACTCAGATACACGCTGCAGTTTCTTTATATCCTGACCCAAAACGTTGAGCTCACGTTGATTACACTTTAAAACCTCTTTCAATATGAATTTTACCTCGTCTTTAGCTATTTCTGTAACATCATGTAAATCCATCCATGCTGCTTCCATCTCAGCCATCCAAAACTCAGAGAGATGCCTAGAGGTTTTTGATTTCTCAGCACGAAATGTCGGCCCCATGTTATAGATTTTTTCTAAAGAGAATATCGCTGCCTCTGCATAAAGCTGCCAAGATTGAGACAGATATGTTTTGTTTTCATAATACTTAACCTCAAAAAGAGTTGAACCACCCTCGCACTGGTTTGGTTGCAAAACAGGTGCATCAAACTCATAAAAACCGAGACCTCTAAAAAACTTATGTATAGCACCAACAACAGTAGACCTAATTTTAAAAACAGAAGTAAGCTGCTGTGATCTGATCCAAAGATGCCTCTTGTCAAGTAAAAACTCGGGGCTTTTATCTTTCACAATCGGGAAAGGCTCAGCGAAATGTACAACATGAAAACCTGTTACCTGTAACTCGTAACCACCTGGTGCACGTTTGTCTTCTTTTACAACACCTTCAACTTGTACAGATGATTCTATCAAAGCTTTTTCTGCATCAGCAAATTCGCTATCTGGGAGATTACCCTTTTTAATAGTGGCTTGTAGAATTCCTGTTGAGTCACGTATCACTGTGAAAACGATGTTTCCACTGCTTCTTGTTCTGTAAATCCAACCACGAACACTTATTTTTTTACCTGTTTTTTTTCCATCAATTACTTCTTCTATTTTCGTAAACTTTGATTCTAACATAATTGAATCTCCACGTAAATTGAATACATGAATTACAATAATGTATAAAAAAGTAGCATCAAATTAATTTTAAGTTGATTTTTTTCCAAAAAAACTACAAAATTTAAATAATAGAAAAAGTATACTATAAAGAAATGGGAGAGATTTTATGAGAAAAGAAATAAAAGCAATACTAATGGGTTTAATAATAGTGATGGTCTCAATCGCTGTAGTTTTATCTGGATGCACAGAGGAAAAGAAAAACAAAATTATAGTTGGAACAGATGCAACATTTCCACCTTTTGAATT
>JARYMC010000130.1 GCA_029907305.1 Candidatus Thermoplasmatota archaeon | reverse complement strand
ACAAAATTGAAAAAAGTATTGACGAGAAAGACAAAATCAGGGAACAGGCATTAAGGATAACTAGAGAGATAATTATTGGTTGCAGAAAAGCTATACAGTGTTTACATCAAAACCTCATTGATGATGCTGAGAAATATATCGAGAAAGCTTATAGCGAGTTGTCTAATCTTTATAGTACTGTCAAAGACTATGGTGATCTCTATCATGCTGGTTTTGTTGAAAATGCAGCCCAAGAAGTTGTAGAGGCTAAATGTCTTTTAAACATATTAAAGGGAAAGGATTTACCTGATCCCGATGAGATTAAAACCACTTACAATGCTTACCTTATGGGGTTGTGTGATGTCGTTGGTGAACTCAGGAGAAGCGCCCTGGAGTTTATAAGAGCGGGGGATAATACTAAGGCTGATGAGTACCTGAAGATGATGGAAAGCATATATGATGCTGTTATCAGATTTGATTACCCCTCTGCTTTGGTTCCAATCCGTAAAAAACAGGATATGATACGGGGTTTGGTAGAACGTACCAGAGGGGAGCTAGCTATTGCTAGTTGTGAAAAGAGGATAAATGAGAAAACACATGAGTTCCATGGTTTACTTGACAAGATAGATGAAGAAGAAAAACATGAAAAGAAGACAGAAAACAAAAAGAACGAAGTTGATCTAGATATCGATAAAATCTGGTAAAACTACTTTTTCCTGTTTTTTATCATATTTTGAACGAAACCTATATAAAAACGCTTTATATACTCTAAGGAGGGAAGGCTAAAACTTATATGGTTGATATAAACGTTGAAAATATTGTGGTTTCTGCCCAGCTAGCAGAAAAAATAGACATTAAAAGCCTCGCTGAGAAAATACCTGATTCAAAGTACAACCCTGATGAGTTCCCTGGTCTTATTTTACATTTTGAAGAACAGAAAACAGCTGCTCTCATATTTTCCAGCGGCAAAGTTATCTGCACGGGTGCCAAATCAATAGAACAAGCAAAAGAGACAATAACAACACTAATCAGTGAGATGAAAAAAAATGGTATAGACACACCTGATGAAATTGAGGTTATAACACAGAATATTGTAGCATCTGCTGACCTCAAAAAAGATCTACAACTTAGTTCAATAGCAAAAGGTTTGCTTTTGGAAAATGTCGAGTATGAACCAGAACAGTTCCCTGGGTTGGTTTATAAGATGAGTGATATAGGTGCGGTGATACTTCTTTTTAGCTCCGGTAAAATGGTTTGTACAGGGGCAAAAAAAATGGATGACGTACACCGTGCCATTGATACGATGAAAGAAAAGCTTTCATCCTTAGGAGTTTTATAAAAAAACTGGAGGAGAAGATAATGCCACATGTAGAAGTAGAAAATATTGTAGCGTCTACATCCTTCGCAGATAAACTGGATTTAGACGTAATAGCACAATCATTAGAAGAAGCTGAGTACGAACCAGAACAGTTCCCAGGACTAGTATACCGTTTAAGTAACCCGAAAACCGCTACGCTTCTTTTCAGGAGTGGAAAAGCTAATTGTACTGGTGCAAAAAACGTTGAGGATGTAAGAAAAACAGTAAACATAATAGCGGATAAACTAAGAAAACTCGGGGTTGACGTGTATAAAGATTTAAAAATTGTTATACAAAATATTGTAGCAATATCTGATCTTGGAACCGAGCTAAACCTTAATGAGGTTGCTATGGGACTAGGATTAGAAAACGTGGAATACGAACCGGAACAGTTCCCAGGACTAGTATATCGTATAAAGGAACCAAGGGTAGCAATGCTCTTGTTTGGTTCTGGTAAAATTGTTTGTACAGGTGCAAGAAAAACAGAGGATGTATCACTAGCTGTAGAGAAACTTTCACAGGAACTAGCTTCACTAGACCTACTCAAAAAATAGAGAAAAATTTCTCTTTTTTTATTTTTTGATTTTCAATATCGTATTTAGGCTAAATTTCAAAATGCCATTTTTTCACGGGGTTGTAGAAATCCTCAACTCTGATAAAAATCAAAAAGATAATTTTATCTGATTTTTGCATAGTAAGTAGGTT
>JARYMC010000129.1 GCA_029907305.1 Candidatus Thermoplasmatota archaeon | reverse complement strand
ACAATTTCTCTCATTTTTTTCACCTCATATCAATCCAAAAAACTGATAAGTAAACATAAAGCCCTATTCCGAGAAATTCCTACAAAATTCTAAAAACAGTGTTTTTTGTTTACGTTTGTAGGAAAAACAGTAGAAAATCAATATTTCATAAGATTTTGCAATTCTGATATTTTTCGTATGGAGATCTTTTTATGACCAGGTGATGAACAACAATTCATTTATATACTACTCATTTCAAATTATGCAATTTTTTGCATTTTTCAAAACAAATTATTAACATATCGGCAAAATAACAATTTTGTTATTTAAAAGATAAATTTTATGATTCTAAATTTACTCGATTTCTGTATGATCAAGGTGTACTGAATAAGCTTTAAATAGTACAATTTGATATACATATTGTACTATGGATGATACAATTAGAACAATTTTGTATTCGTGGATTGATAAAAAACTACCAACAATCATCCCCCGTGAAATTCCACTTGAAACATATCTAAACTTCAAACCAAAAAAAATCATAGTTATCACAGGGTTCAGACGGGTAGGAAAAACATACTCCTTGCTTCAACTTCTATCTAATCTTCTAAAAACAAGTCATAGAGAACAGGAAGTGTACATCAACTTCGATGACGAACGAATACCACAACATACAGAGTTTCTCACCATGATAATACCAACGATTAAACAAACCTTCAAAAAAGAAACGAAGCACCTCTTTCTAGATGAAATACAAAACATGCCGCAGTGGAGTAATTGGTTACGGAGAATCTATGATAACGAAGATTTTGGCATCTTCGTAACAGGTTCCAGTTCAAAGGTTTCCAGCAGAGAAATTCCCACTGAATTAAGAGGACGCTGCCTAGAAATCAAAGTGTTTCCACTTTCCTTACGAGAATTCCTTAGATTCAAAGGGAAAAAAATAGACGAAAAGACTGTCAGCTACTCTGAACATCAACATACAGAACTTATGAAAAGCTTCGAAGAATATCTTTTAAACGGAGGTATGCCAGAAGTCGTTCTAGCATCAGATGATAAGAAAAGAGAAATCTTGCAGCAATACTACGGAACTGTTGTACAAAGGGACATAATAGAACGAAACAATGTGAACAACGAAGAAGGGCTCAAGGCAATGCTACGTTTACTCCTAAACTCAACAAGCTACTCAATTAGTAGACTCTATGACACATTAAAAAGTTTGAAATACGAAATTGGAAAAACAACAATCCAGCACTATATCTCTTATGTAGAAAATTCTTATTTTATCTATAGCATCCCAATTTTTTCTTATAAAGTGAAGGATCAACTACAGTATCCGCGAAAAGTATATTTCATTGACAACGGGTTCATCACCAGCCTTTCAACAAGACACTCAGAAAATTACGGACGGCTATACGAAAACCTTACTGCGATAGAACTGCTCAGAAAAAAAACGCAAGATAATACAAATCTTTTCTACTGGAAAGACAGAAGAGGAAACGAAGTAGATTTCATAATAAAAGACGACCTTAAAGTGAAACAGCTTATTCAAGTATGTTATGATGTAGAGTACTACGATACAAAAAAACATGAGATAAATGCACTATTAAAAGCAAGCGAAGAACTAAAATGTAAAGATTTACTCATACTAACAAAAGACTATGAACAAATAGAAGAAATCAAAGGCAAAAAGATACGATTTCTCCCGTTATATAAATGGCTTTTATAACCTGCATTAGGCTAAAATACCTCAGATAACACTTTGAGAGATAGCATACTCAGGACTCTGCATCTTTTTTTTCGTATTCTGTGCAAAAGGATTACAACATAATGGTAAACTCAAATAAAAATCAATTGAAACACGAATAAGTACTATGTCTGCAAAATAACAATTTTGTTATTTAAGGGGCAGCAAAATTTATTTCTATATCAATCAGAAACCAGTAAAAACTCCTCTTTAACAGGCTGACTAACAACCCTGGTATTACACCTTAACGGCAGACTCAAATAACAATCATCCTCATGAAAAACAATACCATTTTGTTCAAACGCATTTAAAATCCCAACAAGTTGATCATTAGGAACA
>JARYMC010000128.1 GCA_029907305.1 Candidatus Thermoplasmatota archaeon | reverse complement strand
GCATCAGATTCTTTTAAAACGCCAAGAGCTTCCTTGGCTTTATTACAATACTCAACAGCAGTTTCTCTAGCGTAATCAATTGATTTTGTTTTTTTGAAAAGATCAAAAACCATTCTAACCTCTTCCTCAGATGCATCCTTATTACCAAATATGTTTCCTAAAAGTTTCTTATCACCACCACTAACATTGTTCAGCGTATAAACAGCTATGAGTGTTTTTTTACCATTTCTAATGTCGTTACCAATATCTTTACCAAGAGTTTCTTCTCTACTACTGATATCAAGATAATCATCCCATATCTGAAAAGCCAAACCAAGAAATTTACCGTACTCTTTAAGAGCATTGACTTCTTCTTTGGTTCCATCAGCAGCTATAGCACCACCTTCTGCAGCGAACATGAACAAAAAAGCTGTTTTTTTCATTATCATCTCAAGATATTCTTTTTCTGAAACTATATCTCTTTTTTCAAACTCCATATCAAGTTGCTGGCCTTCACATATCTCTTCAACACATTTTACAAGCCCGTAATCAAGTTTTCTGAAAACATAGATATCCTCCATGTTATGAATTGACTCAAACGCTTTAGCAAAAAGCAGATCACCTGCCATAATAGCGGTTGGCTCACCAAACTTTATGTGAACAGTAGGTAAATTTCTCCTAAGATGCGACTTATCCATGATATCATCATGGACAAGAGTAAAATTATGAATAAGCTCTATAGCAATAGCAAAAGGCATAACCTTTTTTGAATCACCAGACACAGCCTCACCAGCTAACATAGATATACATGGGCGTAGCCGTTTTCCACCAGCCATAGGAAGATGTCTAGCCGCATCATAAAGAACCTTCGGTTTACTGTCTATCAAAAAATTTCGTAACTCTACATTAAAAAGATTTGCTCTTCTCTCAAGCTCAGATTTTAAATCCATACCTCAGCACCAACATCAGACATCTTAGAAACCTTATCAGCACCAACAAGAAACATAGCAGCACGTAACTCTTTAATCATCAACTCAACTTCAAAAACAGTGGATTTTTTACTGATAGTTGCTGGCTTCAAAAAAGCATGGGCCACACCAGCGCAGTTTGCACCAAGCGCCAATGCTTTGGCTGCATCCAAACCATTCCTTATGCCACCTGTAGCAATAATAGGCAGTTTCCAGTTTGTCGCCTCACCAACATCCAAAATAGACAAAGGAGTTGGTATACCCCAATCCCAAAAAGTCTTACCACCACGCTCATGAAGAACATCATTTATCATCTTAGCCCTGTAATGCTCGATGGCAGCAAAAGACGTACCGCCCATACCACCAACATCAATACCAGCTATCCTAGTTTTCGAGAGACGTTTAGCAACATCAAAAGAGATACCAGCACCAGACTCCTTGACCACAACAGGTAAATCCAAATCCTCAGCTAGACTCTTTATCGCATTGAAACAACCTTTCGCGTTAGCCTCGCCCTCAAACTGGACAACCTCCTGCAAAAAATTAAGGCAAACAACAAAAACATTAGCATCAATCATATCAATCATTTTATGAGCATTTTCTAAAGTTTTTTTATGGCCCCACAAAACAAGCTGCGAAGCACCAATATTAGCGAAACGCAGAGGGATATCATAGTTTTTTATTACACTATAAGTATCTCTCAAATCTTTGTTTTCCAAAGCAGATCTCTGAGAACCAACGCCCATACCTATCTGAAATTTTTCAGCAGCAATAGCAAGGTTCTCATTTATCTGTTTAGCACGTCTGTAACCACCAGTCATACCAGAAATAACCAGAGGTGCACCAATCTTCTTTTTAAACAATTTAGTAGAAAGATCAACCTCATCCTTGTTTATCTCAGGTAGAGCATTATGAATTAGTTTAACGTCATCCCAAAAGTTATGATGAGCTGAAACATCTTTAGCTAAAGAGATCCTAACATGCTCATCTTTTCTACTCTCAGTTTGATTCATTTTTTACAGACCCCTAACAATAGTGCATTTGGTATCCTTCCCAACTAATACACTATATAACCTACCAGGTTTATTACCATTTACCAGAACAGTATCAATTCCAAACCTGGCAACATTCTTTATTATATCAACTTTGCCCTCCATGCCTCTAGTGACATCAGCATGATTATCTGCAGCAGTTGT
>JARYMC010000127.1 GCA_029907305.1 Candidatus Thermoplasmatota archaeon | reverse complement strand
TTAAATATAAAATTTATGATATTTGGATATTTGAGAAAAAAAAAACCAGAAAGTGCTGTGCTGCACAATTCAATATTAGATAGTTTTTCATCTATGTTCCAATTTTCTCATAATTTTACACTGTATCCCACAGTGGCTCACAGGTTCTAAAATATTAGAGTAATGCACTGCACCCTTTTTTTTGTTTTGAGGACGTATGTGATTTCGAGATCTTAGATGAGAGAGGGGGTTGTCTAAATGCTTCGCTAATAAATAGTTATTAAGTAGCCCAGGTTTCGCTGTCTGTTTTATCTTTTCACACTTCTTTTTTTTTCTGAGTAGGAACTATTGCTCTAATCTTTTTCGTCTCCATAACAGAATAGCTACTACTATAATAAGGAGAACTATCAAAAATGCGACGACGGGACCGTATTCAAATTGTGGGGTAACCTCTTTCTTGCTTTTAACTTTTATAGGAGTGGTTGATGGTGTTCCTTTGATAAATGGGTCAGCTGAAACATAATATGAAAATGTTAGATCTATGGTTTCAACCCCATCGAAATCCTGCGGGGCTTTTATTGTAAGGTTTTTCCATGTCTCACTACCTGCTGCTACTAAGATATCTGGGATTAAATCTACACTCCATCCCTTAGGGACATTGTCAATAGTGACATTAACACCTATGCTCATATCAGATGGGTTGTATACGGTTATCAGACAGTTTGTTATTCCTTTAGAATCTAATTCTAATATATTGGTTGGTTCTATTTTTATATTTACTTTATCAAAGAATTTAGGTACATCACAGTGGATAATAACATCTTTTAATTCCTTAGGATAATGGCTTAATATTTCACATCCAAATAATCTAACAGCAACATCATCCTCAATTCTCACACCGAATCCAGCTTCTTCTATATATATGCCTGGCTCTACTGCTATAACCATGCCAGGTAAAAGCGGTAGATAGCTAAGTGGATAACCGATCCATGAAATTTTTGGAAAATATCCATGAACATTGAGACCGATACCATGGCTAACTGCATGCGGGAAAAATTTAAATTCTTCATACCCGTAACTAGATATTATTCTGCGTGCGGTTTTCTCCAATCTAACATATGGGATAAAACTTCTAATTTTATCTATAGTTTTCTGTTGCGCTTCTAATGTTATGTTATAAATCTTTTTTTGAAATTCAGTTGGCTCCCCTATAAAAAAAGTTCGTGTGAGATCTGATACATAACCCTTATAGCGTGCCCCAAAATCTACTACAACCACATCACCAGGTTTAATAATATGATACAAATCGTCTTCAAAGAAGCCATGTGGTTTCGCTGAGTCATTACCTGCTGCAACAATAGGGTAAAATGCTGGTGCTTCTGGGTCTGATGGGTTTGATCCGTTTTCTATGATGCTTTTTTGAATTGCTGCTATTACGTGTGCCTCGGTTATATTTTCTTTGAACACCCGTTTTAATGTCTGATAAGCTGCTTCCATTGCTTTGTCTGAGATCTCTGCAGCTTTTTTTATCATCCTATACCGTCGACTTAGAGGGATACCGCTACTGCCCATGTCAAGGCTTTGTGCTATGTTTGTCCCTATGAGTAAAATGATTATTAGGGACGCAAATATGATTTTCAATTTTATTGTTTTTGAACACATATTATCATCATCCTACTATAATATAAATTAAAGTATATATAAATATGTTTGTTTTATGTTGATGTTATTACAAACAGGATTGATTTGAAAATGAATAAAACCTGATTTTAATAATTATTATACTGAATCATTTTTTTCTTAGGTAATAACCAGTTTATCAAAGATTTTGCAATTGTTCAAAAATTTTTAGTAAAAATGAACTATGTAATTGCTGACCACTTTGTTGATAACTTGGAATTTGCTGATTATTTATTAGGATGTTTTGTTGAACTATCGGCATTTTAACTACAAGTGTACCCCATTCGCTCTCAGCACCATAAACATCTTTTGCTTTAGCACGGATTAAGTATGTCCCTCTTTTCCCCCAAGTATGTGTTAATGTTACTGTGGTTCCAGAAGGTACAAAACTTGTCCAACCATTATATGTTCCATCACCCCAGTCAATATAATAGCTTACTTCATCTCCATCAGGGTCTATGGTCGTGAAATTATACGCTATGGTGACATTTATTTTCCCTGTTGCTGGTCCAGTGATAGATGGTTTAATCGGTGGTCGATTACCCCC
>JARYMC010000126.1 GCA_029907305.1 Candidatus Thermoplasmatota archaeon | reverse complement strand
CTTCGCTCGTTATTTCAACTGCTTTCTTTTTTCTATGGTTATCTTACATCCCATCCACATATCACCAAAGAAGGTAATACAATTTATAATATTTTAATTATGCTAGGACACTAGGGAATTTTTTAGGAAATATTTAATAGGCGAAATTACTTTACTATTATGGTAAAAAGTTTCACTATAGTGGGGTTGTTGTTATAGGGATATGGTGATTTAGATATGGAGAAAATTATAAAAGAGGTTGTTGCTAATGAGGAAAAGAAAAAGAGGGGGAAAAGCTCTTCTAGGCCAGCTGATGGCTTGGAGGGTTCTGGTGCTGGTGGTGTTAATAACAGTGAGTTGGAAGAGGTATTAAAAGGATTGGTTACTAGGATAAAGGTTATTGGTTGTGGTGGTGCTGGTACCAATACTATTTCTAGGTGTACTGAGGCTGGTATTGAGGGTGCTGAGTTGATTGCTGTTAACACGGATGCCCAGCATCTTTTGGTTTCTAGTGCGCCGCATAAGGTTTTGATTGGTAGGCGTATTACTCGTGGTCTTGGTGCTGGTTCTCTTCCTCAGGTTGGTGAGGAGGCTGCTACTGAGAGTGAGGAGGATATCCGTAAGGTTGTGGCTCCTGCTGATATGGTTTTTGTGACTTGTGGTCTTGGTGGTGGTACTGGTACTGGTGCAGCTCCTATTGTTGCTGAGATTGCTAAGGAGGCTGGTGCTTTGACTATTGGTGTTGCTACGCTTCCTTTTAAGGTTGAGGGTCTTGTTCGTATGGACAACGCTGAGGCGGGTTTGAAGCGTCTTAGGGAAGCATGTGATACTGTTATTGTTATACCAAATGATAAACTGCTTGAGATTGTTCCGAATCTTGCTTTGAATGCTGCTTTTAAGGTTGCTGATGAGGTTCTTATGAGGTCGATAAAAGGTATTACTGAGATGATTACTAAACCTGGTCTTGTTAACCTTGATTTCGCTGATCTTAAGACTATTATGAAACGTGGTGGTGTTGCTATGATTGGTCTTGGTGAGGCAGAGGGTGAGAACAAGGCTGTTAATGCTGTTATAGAGGCTTTGAATTCACCGTTGTTGGATGTTGATGTATCTGGTGCTACTGGTGCTCTTGTTAATGTCACTGGTGGTGATGATATGACAATCAGTGAAGCAGAGCGTGTTGTTGAAGAGGTTTATTCTCGTGTTGACCCTAATGCTCGTATTATATGGGGTACAACTATTGATTCTGGTTTAAAGAAAACAATTCGTACGATGCTTGTGATAACTGGTGTTAAATCAAAGCAGATACTTGGTCCAACGCAGAGAACATATGAAAACAAGGAATACGGGATAGATTTTGTAGCATAAAAAAACAGTTTTTAACTAAGTAATAAAAGATGCTTCGATATTTTTAACTCCAGGGGTTCAAATCCCTTCCCCTGCACTAAATTTCATTCGTTTATGACCCTAAAGTATATGTTCTAGTAAATTATTCTATATCACTATAAGGATGGGATAATAGTTGATATATTGCGACATATGTGGTACGCAGATAGATTCATCTGAGGCATATGAAATATTTAGTCAAGACGGCCGGCCATTGAAAGTATGTAAAGATTGTAAAAAGATGTCTGAGTGGATGGGGAAACAAACCCTAAATTTTTCAGAAGATAAATTGAGCGATAAATCTCTAGATGAATTTGAATTAATGCGTCAGCGACCCCTGGGAGTCACAATTTTAGCTGCTTACAAATAATAGGAGCAATCATTTCGTTCATTCTTATTTTTTTATTACCTAGTCTTTTTGAACAATATCGAGTAAATGAGCTATTTGGTCTGTCACTTCTTGAATTAGTTATGACAATTGCAATTATATCAATACCGATATCAATACTGTTGGGAATTGGTCTGCTAATAGGAGAAAAATGGACTAAAACAACAACAATTTTTTTTGCAATTTTCTAATGTAATAACGTCTTTAATAAATTTCAATTTTTTAGGACTTTTTATACCAATCGTTATAATATATTATTTGAAAACTCCTGGTGTAGACAAATTTTTCAGTAAGGAACCAAGATTTAATATAACAATAAAAAATATAATAATCATTGGCGTAATATTTGAAATAATTATCAACGTATCATTATCTCTTCTTATTTTAAGTCTCAAATTTAAATTATTAAGTAACTTCTAGTTTCATTCAAAAACTACTTCTCTATGCCATCACCCTATCGTATATCCTCTTTAAATCC
>JARYMC010000125.1 GCA_029907305.1 Candidatus Thermoplasmatota archaeon | reverse complement strand
TTGTTTTTGAGAGATTTTTTAAGAAACCTTCCTATGTCCTTTTGTGTATATGTTGTTGAGTGCATCCTTATTACCCAATGCACTTACCTCATATACACATTTAAGTTTTCACTTGCCGATCTACTGAAGATAAAGATAAAATTGATTTATTCAGTTGCTTTTGATTTTATAAGAAAAGTTTTTATTTGAAGATAAATGAGTGCGTTTCCTCCTCATAACTAAAGTCTGGGGATTTCTCGCTTACAAAATGTTAAATTGAGATTAAGATGAAACATGGAAAAACTCTAATGTGGAATAGACATCCACAAAGAAAACCTTACAGGATGTATAATGGACAAAGATAAAAATATCAAAAGAGAATACACATTTCCATCTTCAAAAAAAGCAGTAGAAAAATTCCTCTGCGGCATCCCAAGTCCAGATATAACCATAGCGATAGAAGCATGCGGAATGTGGAGAGAACTACACAAGATCTTAACAGAGCAGAGGCACGAAGTAAAGCTTGCAAACTCGAAGAAAATAAAATTTTTTAAGAGATTATGTTACATCTACTTCTTCGCTTCGAGCCCCTCAACACCAAGAGGATCGTGTCTCTGGAAGTATGTTAAATCAATCATACTCCAATCATCAACATCGTTTTCACCATGTGTACCATCTGAATAACCAAGCTCATACATTCCAAACAAGAGATAGTTCATACAGCTTCTATAGTTTTTCCAGTATTTTGCACTCTCATACATCTGCTGTATACGTTTTATTAAAGGTACATCCTCCAAACCTCTACCCATAAATGTTGCATTATCAATCCCAGGGTTTGTTTCATGTCTAAGACCCAATGTATGTCCAAGCTCATGCATAAAACCACAAGCCGTCGCAATTCTTTTCTGACGCGGCAATATCGCAGGTGGGAAAAAACTCCTATAAACCTCCCTACAACATGGGATAGCCATCACATCATAAACAAGTTTAGAATCCTGCGGATGACACCATCCAGCAAAATGAACAACTACACAATAACGGAACACTCCTTTTCTTTCATCAGCGAAATGGTATTTGTAATATTCAGACACAATACCGCCTTCCTGATGAACATATGGCTCGTAAAACTCAAAATATTCTCCTCCACCACCCATGATCCCATCATCTATATGAAGGGTAATATCATGCTCGACGAACTTATCCATAACCATCTGTTGGCTTTCCTCCCAAAGCATATGTTCATCACCAAAAATACCTGGTTCTTTCTCCATAAAATCTACTTCAACGTAGATATCTTTTCTGTATGGATTTGCAAGATATTTTCTTAAACCGTATTCCTCAATGTTTTCAATACCATCAACATCAGGGTCAAGTTTCTCATGATCATCCCAAGTAAATGGGTCGTACCCCCATTTCCACTCCCAATCAGTTGTTACCCCATCTTTATCTGGATCGAGATAACGGTCATCCACGGTTGGATCAGTTCCAAGTATATTTACCTCAACCCAATATGGTATACCATCTCCGTCGTAATCTGATTGGTGAACACAAAACCATACTTCGAAAGTATCACCATTGAAATAACCATAACCATCTTTATCACCATAGTAGTCATCTCCAGTCCATCGCCCTGTTCTAGTATCATAAACAATTGTAAAGCTATCTTTTTCTACATCTACTGTTTTAAAAAGTTTTTTCTGAGTTTCATAAAGCTTAAACTCAATTGTACATTTCTCAAGTTTTTCATCTACCTTTCTGAACGCCTCCCATCCAACATAATCTGTATCCCATTTGTTTATTTGGCGACTCTTCCAAAAACCATCATGAATTACTGCCTCATAGCGATAATCCGGCACCCTCTTCAACCATCCTCCCATTTTCCTCATCTGGGCCTCTATTCCTTTTTTTCTTATCCGATTTACTTCTAATGATACTGCGTGAGTTGTTAACGGATTGATCCTGTCGTCAACAATATCTATCTTATCCAACCAACCTTCTTGTTTTAATTCATCATATGTTTTGGTAAGAATAGATGTAATCGGGATCTTTGGGACCTCAACAACTTCTTCCTCTTTTTTCTCTTCTCTATATATAAATACATATACAAAAATCGACAAAACGATAACAGCTACCATAATAACTGCTGCAATAAGGATTTGAGTTTTTTTCTTCACTACCAACATAGTATTCCCCAAAAACAGTAACTTTTATCTCATATTTATAGATTTATAGTAATTTATTTATATAAACTTATCGTTATTCATGGCGATTATTTATATAAACTTATCGTTATTCATGGCGATAGTTTAAACTTGGAAGATTAGCAGGCTTGGTACTGCGAAGTTAATTGTTGATCCTCATGGAGATGTCTCTATGTTTGAGT
>JARYMC010000124.1 GCA_029907305.1 Candidatus Thermoplasmatota archaeon | reverse complement strand
GGCTAAGGAACATCTGGCAGAATATGAAAAGAAATGTAAGGAACGTAGGAGTTGTATGGAGGGTTTCTTCGGACGGTTGAAGAACACAACGATCCTGGATGACCATCCAGGTTGAAGAGGATGGAAAGGATTCCTGCTGAGAGCAGGATTCTCTATGCTCTCCCTTGTTTTTGCTGCACTTATTCGAGTGCAGAACGGTGTGTTAGAAAATCTGACAAATGTGACCTATATTATTTAACAGGTAAACTGGAAGCCAATTATGAGGCATGGCTTCCAGGGGTGATGAATGTTTGATGAGGATGATTGAAGAAGAGGTGATGAGAATGATAAATTAAAGATTTCAAAACATCAAATCTTTAATCACCGTTTTTTTTTTTTGTGAACACCAAAAATAGGTACTTTTATTAACAGAAACAATATTGCCTCGAGAGGAGACTGAAATTTTGGATATAATCAAAACAACTAATCTAACAAAAAAATTCGATGGTTTTACAGCAGTGGATCACATATCTTTCTCAGTTAAAAAAGGTGAGATTTTTGGTTTCCTTGGACCAAATGGTGCTGGTAAAACAACCACTATAAAAATGCTTATAACCCTACTGAACCCAACTGAGGGAGCAGCTGATGTAGCTGGTTTTGATATAATCAAACAAAGAAATGAGGTTAGGGGGAACATCGGCGTCGTTTTCCAGGAGCCAGCATTAGACACTGAGTTAACAGGTAAAGAAAACCTTGATTTCCATGCTAGGATGTATGGTTTAGATAGAGATAAAAGAAAAAACCGCGTAAGAGAGGTTTTGACTTTAGTAGATTTAGAGGATAAAAAAGATGTTCTTGTGAAAAACTACTCTGGTGGTATGAAACGACGTCTTGAGATAGCACGTGGCCTCATGCATTACCCAACTATTTTGTTCCTTGATGAGCCTACGCTTGGTCTTGATGCACAGACAAGAAGAGCTATATGGGATTATATACGTAAGATGAACAAGGAGGAAAATACAACGATTTTTCTTACAACACATTACATGGAAGAAGCTGATTATCTATGTGACCGTGTTGGGATAATTGATCACGGTAGAATTCTTGTTATAGATTCAACTGATAACCTAAAGAACTCTGTTGGTAACGATGTAATAACGTTGTCATGTTCTGATATGCTTGGTTTAAGCAAAAGATTGGGTGAGGAACAGTGGATTAAAAACATTAAACAGCATGATTCTTTTTTGACACTTGGTGTGGAAAAAGGTGAGGAAAAGATTCCTCTGGTGATTGATATTGCTCGTAGTCTTGGTATAAATATAAAATCAATTAGCGTTAGAAAACCAACATTGGATGATGTGTTTTTATCTTTTACAGGGCGTAATATCCGTGTTAATGTTAATGAAACAGGACCGAACCTGAGAGATACTATGCCTCCGAGGTTTCGGATGAGGAGGAGATAGCTTTTGTTTAGGAAAGAATTTCAGGCGATTTATGTAATGTGGCTCCGTGAAATCAAAAGGTTTATTCGCTCCCGGAGTAGAATGGTTGTCATGATTGTTCAACCCTTGTTTTTCTTCGTAGTTCTTGGTTTTGGCCTTAAATCAATTCAACTCCCAGGTATGGAAAGTAAAGACTATACCCAATTTATTGCCCCGGGGATTATAGCGATGTCTATCATGTCATCTTCGATGTTTACTGGCATCTCGGTATTATGGGACAAACAATTTGGTTTTCTACAGGAGGTACTAGTTGCGCCTGTTAGTAGGCTTTCGATTATTGTTGGTAGAACAATTGGTGGCGCAACAACTGCTCTGTTTCAGGGGCTTATTATTCTTTTTATTGCTTTTGCACTCGGGATATTTCCAGCTAGTGTAACTGGGCTTTTCCTAACACTGGTTTTTATGGTCCTCTCTGCATTTGCTGCTGTAGGTTTTGGTTTGGTCATCGCATCTAAGATGCGTGATATGCAGGGTTTCCCTTTGATTATGAATCTTGTTATTATGCCTCTGGTAATGGTTTCATCGGCTTTTTTCAAGTTAGATACCCTCCCCTCATGGATCTTACCTGTTGCTCAGCTTAACCCTATCTTTTACATGGTGGATGGGTTACGTGGTAGCCTCATAAATGCGGATAATATGTTTCCTCCTATTGTGGATCTTTTAGTTGTTTCAGTGGTTTGTGTTGTAATGATGGGCCTAGGTAGCTATTTCTTTAGCAAAAGCGAGACATAAAAAAAATTTTGGCTCTTACCTGTAAATTAGCGGAGAGATAATTATACCACTGAATATATAACCAAGGGTGTAGGGATGGGATATGGTAAGTCACACGTTAATCAGAAGTGTTTTTCTCCCGAAACAGGAGGAATGTTTTGAATATCTTAGAAAAATAAGATGGAAAG
>JARYMC010000123.1 GCA_029907305.1 Candidatus Thermoplasmatota archaeon | reverse complement strand
CAGGATTCACTGATCATATTTGGACAATTAATGAGGTGATGAACTATAAAATTTAATCATTTTATGACACTAGGAAAAATTCTAATCTCCAAAGAAAAATCCCTACTCCTAATAGAATGGGTTAGATAACCAAGGGAGATACGATCAGCAAAAGAAGCATACCTCTCTATATTCCCACGGGTTATACCACCAGATACCTCAATTAAAACATCTGGGTTAACACGCCTTATTTTCTCAGCAACAACCTTACCTGACTTAGCATCAAAGTTATCGAGCATGATAACATCAACATTCATTTTCGCAGCAACAAGGGCATCCTCTTCGTTTTCCACCTCGACCTCTACAACCTTATTTTTAATTTTTTCTTTAACTTTTTTTATTGCTTTTTCAACAGAACCAACAACTCTCAGGTGATTATCTTTTATCATCACTGCATCATACAAACCAAATCTATGAGGCTCCCCTCCACCAATGACAACAGCTTTTTTTTCATATTTACGGAAACCAGGGGTTGTTTTTCTTGTTGCAGCTATAGTAACATTTGGGTTGATTTTTCTACATAAATCCACAAGTGTTTTAGTTTCCGTTGCAATACCACTCATCCTACCTATCATGTTTAGTGCTAACCGCTCACCCTTAAGAATAGAACGAACAGGACCCCTGATTTTTGCTACCGCTGTACCTTTTTTAACAAAAACACCATCATCTAATGCTAATGTTGCCTCAGCACCAGTTTTTTGAAAAACCTTTTTTGCTTCCTCAAGACCAGCGACAACACAATCCTCTTTTGCTATAATCTCAGCATAAGCGGTTTCATCAGTAAATAAGGAATCGGATGTTATATCCCCCTCTTCTCCAAGATCTTCCTTTAAAAACCTGTCTATATCGTCTATATCATCCATAGTATAATACTTTTTATAGTAAAGCCTGTTTTAAGTTTTTGGGAGACCACCATGAAACTTGGCATTATAGGTTGTGGCGCTATAGGAACAGATGTAGCAAAAGCAGCAGATAAAATGAAAGAAATACAGAAAATTTACCTTTTTGACATAAACAAATCTGCATCAGAGAAACTATCTAAGGAGTTAAATAAAGCACAGATAAAAAACGTGGAAGATTTTTTAGATGATGTTGACGTTGTTTTCGAAGCAGCATCACAGCAAGCCGTAACCCAGTATGGATTAAAAATATTAAACGCGGGAAAAGATTTAGTTATAATGAGCCTTGGTAGTTTATTTGATGATAAATTCAGAAAAAAGTTAGAGGATGCATCTCGAAAAAATGGATGTAAGATATATCTACCATCTGGTGCAGTATGTGGTATAGATGGTGTTTTAGCTGCAAGCATGGAAAAACTTGATAGCGTTACTCTTGTCACAACAAAACCTCCTGAGTCATTAGATGTAAAGGTAGATAAACGAACAATTATTTTCAGAGGAAATGCACGCGAAGCTGTTAAAAAATTCCCGAAAAACATCAATGTTGCAGCATGCCTCTCTCTAGCTGGTTTAGGTTTTGATAAAACCAAAGTAGAAATTGTTGCAGACCCTGTTGAAACAAGGAATAACCACAAGATACTTGCACATGGGAGATTTGGTAGATTACGCGCTGAAGTAGAAAATATGCCTAACCCAAATAACCCTAAGTCTAGCTATATGGCGTCGCTATCCGCTATTGCTATATTACGTAGGATCGTTGACCCTATACAGATAGGTTAAAAAAATTTTTATAATAAAAACTAAATAATATAGTTTCCTCTTTTATGAGAGGTTTCTGAAATGATGTTTGAAATCAAAGAAAGGGACGCAGCTGGGCGTTTATGTAAATTTACAACTAAACATGGAACTGTTACAACACCAAATCTCATGCCAGTGATTAACCCAAACAAGATGCTAATCAGCCCAAAAGAAATGAAAAAACTTTTTGGCACTGAGATAGTAATCACCAACTCGTACATAATTAAAAAAGATGAGAAATTAAGAGAGAAAGCCTTAAAACAAGGGGTTCACAAACTCATAGATTTTGATGGCCCGATTATGACAGATTCTGGTACTTTTCAAAGCTATATGTATGGTGACATTAAAATCAACCCGGTTGAGATCGTGAGATTTCAACGTGACATAGGCAGCGACATCGGAACCATATTGGATGTCTTCGGTAAACCTGATCAAACAAAAAAAGAGGCTGAAAAAAGCGTAAAGGAAACAATTGTTCGTGCAAAAAAAAGTATACCTGAAAAAGGTGGTATGCTTCTAGCCTGCACAGTTCAGGGATCTGTTTATTCCGATTTAAGGGAAAAATGCGCTAAAGAACTAAGCCGGTTAGATGCGGATTTTTTTCCAATTGGTGGTGTTGTACCATTGATGGAAAATCAGAGATACACTGATCTTGTGAGATGTATCTTGTCAGCTAAAAGAGGTTTGAATCCTTCAAAACCAGTTCATTTATTTGGTGCAGGTCATCCACTTATTTTTCCATTAGCAGTTGCCTTAGGATGCGATTTTTTTGATTCATCAGCTTATGCAAAATATGCAA
>JARYMC010000122.1 GCA_029907305.1 Candidatus Thermoplasmatota archaeon | reverse complement strand
TTAGGTTGGAAGATTTTGATATCAAACGAGAAACAGGTAGTTTTTTTAAAACACGTGAGAGAGAGACCATTCTGAAACCAGAGGGTTTCACGATAAATGAACCGACAGTTGATGAGATTAACGATTCTGGTAAAAATAGGTATAAAATCATGTTATCTTTTACTTTGCCGAAGGGGAGTTATGCTACTATTGTGACAAAAAGAATTTTTGGGCACTAGAAAAAAGAAGAGTTTTTGTTTACCTGTTGCTTATCTGTTTTATTGTCTTTGTCATCATTTGTAGTAATTGATTGTTTTGTTGGCTGGTTTGTTGGCTGATAGACTGATCTCTAGGCATGACAACTGTGAGTGTCGCCCAGCTGCTCTCATACCCCCATATGTCTCTGGCTTTGGCGCTTATAGTATAAGTTCCCTTTCTATTCCATTTGTGGCTTACTATCACTACCTCACCAGAGCTGTAAGGTCCTATCCAGCCGGTGTTGGTGTTGTCACCCCATGACACAAAAAGATAAACTTGGTCTCCATCTGGGTCTGTTGCAGTGATATTATATTGATAGGTTACTCCAATTTTTCCGTTTGTTGGGCCATCTATTGTTGGTTTGTTTGGCGGCGCATTACCAAATATTGTTACAACTAGTGGTTCTGACCAAGTGCTTTGAGCGGCATTTATGTCTTTTGCTTTCACTCTAACCTGGTAACTACCTAAACCTAGCCATGTGTGTGATGATTGTATTGGTGCCCCAGAGGTATATGGACCAAGCCACCCGCTATTTGTTCCATCTCCCCAGTCAATGTAGTAGTAAACATCGTCATCGTCTGGGTCGGTTGTAACAACAGTATATGTATATTCTTGGTTTATGACACCGTTTATTGGACCAGTGATTGTTGGTACAGCCGGGGGGTTGCTAGGGTAACTAGGGTGAGCGAGTTCAGCAAGTGTAGCAAGCATAATCCTTGTAACTTTTGTAGCATAAGTAATGTTCATGTTTTCAATGGTATCCTCGGGTGAGTGGTAATAATCATTAAAATTGTACTCATGGTAAAACAGCGCACAATAACCATAGTCCCAGAAAGAGTTGTGGTCACTCCCCCACGTGTACCCACTGTGTAACAGATTTAAATGTATATAGTCATTATATTGATTTTTCACATTATTTGTGAATGTGTAAAGCCATTCAGATGCGGTATCCTCATACACTTTTAAGTTGCTCCCATCATAAGCTGATAAAGCAAACCCTATCATATCAGCATTAAGCACACCAACAATGTTCTCCCCTTGCGCAGCAGCCTGTTGCGCGTACACCTCACTCCCCAAAAGACCCTGCTCTTCTCCAGAAAATGTTACGAACCTAATAGTGTAGTTAAAAACGTATTGACTCATAATATAAGCTGCTGTCATAACAGCAACAACACCTGAACCATCATCATCAGCACCAGGGCTACCAGACACTGTATCATAATGCCCACAAATAATATAGATTTCATCTTCAGATTCCATTCCGTATATTGTTGCCTCAACATTCTTTGATGTATATCCCCCGTTACTCCAATTATGATAACGAACTGAAAGACCCATATTTTGAAACTCGTTGTAAATCCATCCTGCTGCTGCTACACATGCAGGAGTACCGGTAACACGTGGACCAAAACCAACCAGCTCTTCAAGGTAGCCCAATATCACTGATTCATCAACCTGCTCAAGCATATCAACAACGATACCACTCATACTACTTACTGTTACATCAGGAATAGTAACAACATCTCTTTTTATAGTAGATAAATCAGGATGAGGGCGTGGAATTGCCATATGCCCAGGAGTTGGTGAAGTAGATTCTGTCTGAGATACTAAATCCAAAGAAACAGTTTTTGTAATTGGTTTTTTAACCTCTACTGCTGTTGAAAAAGCTGTTGCAGGCACCATAGTTATAATCATTAGCACACAAAATATTAGGCAAAAAAATTTTTTCATCATTATTTTTTTTCTCCCCCATTAAATACAGACATTTAAAGTCAGATAGGCATATAAATATTTGGTGATAAAATCAAAAAAATGAAAAACTTCCAACAAACAAATCAATTTTCCTATTTACATATGGCATAAGAACTAACAAAATCAAACACTATGTTTCTTTATCAAAAGAAAAATATGATATCACCATTCAAACAAAAATAAAAAAAGAAAAAAAGGGTTAGATTTTGTTTTTTTATGCTGCTATTATTTTTCTTAGTATCGGAAACGCATGTGGGAATCGTTCCAAGATCCTATGCAATAAAACATTAACTGAGATAACCCTTGGTACAGACACAGATATTGTAGTCCAGCCACTTTCAGAACCATAGATATCCTTTGCTTTTGCTTTAACTTGGTATGTTCCTTTTTTCGTCCATTTATGAGTTACTGTTACATTGTCACCTGATGCAGATGGTGTTGTCCAACCAGTTGATGTTCCATCACCCCAGTCAACATAGTATGAAACATCGTCTCCATCTGGATCCACTGCGTTAAGTACATAATTAATATCCTGATTTCGTTTAACTTTTGCAGGACCATC
>JARYMC010000121.1 GCA_029907305.1 Candidatus Thermoplasmatota archaeon | reverse complement strand
TTCTCATCCCATCTTCCCAAAAAAATCAATGAAGTTATAGGTTAAAAATATTTACGATTGTACTTTCCGAAGTACTGAAAACAGCAAAATATGTATACTCTTTTTCTATAGCGGTTAGATAATTCAAGGGGATTAATCTATTATGAAAAATAAAGATATGAAGAAGATACTTGTAACAGGTGCTGTTGGTCAGATAGGCTCAGAACTTACAATGGAGCTAAGGAAAAGATACGGTAATGACAATGTTATAGCTACCGGAAGAAAAACCAAGCCAAGCGACAAACTTCTCAATTCAGGTCCTTTCGAGTTCATTGACATAGTTAAGAAGGAAACTGTGGAGAAAGTTGTCGATGATTATGATATCGACACTATTTATAATATGGCTGCTATTCTTTCTGCTGTTGGTGAAAAAAACCCTGCGCTCTGCTGGGATGTAAACATAAATGGTTTGTATAACATCTTAGAAATTGCTAGGGAGAAAGAGTTAGCCCGTGTTTTTGTGCCTAGTTCTATCGCTGTTTTTGGTCCTGAGACGCCCCAGTATAACACTCCTCAGGAGACAGTTCTCAAACCAAAGACTATGTATGGTGTAACAAAAGTCGCTGGGGAGCTGCTTGGTGATTACTACTTTAAACGATTTGGCATCGACGTGCGGGGTGTCCGTTATCCTGGTATAATAAGTAGTGAAACACTTCCAGGTGGTGGCACAACTGATTACGCTGTTGAGATATTCTACGAGGCTATTAAGAAAAGGAGGTATACGTGTTTTTTAAGAGAGGATACTACATTGCCTATGATGTATATGCCTGATTGTCTAAAAGCAACCATTGATCTCATGGAGGCGGATATATCAAAGTTAAAGCATCACTGTGATTTTAATGTAGCGTCTATGAGTTTTTCAGCTGGTGAGCTTGCCAGTGAGATTAAAAAACATATTCCAGATTTTAAATGTGACTATAAACCTGATTTTCGTCAGGCTATAGCTGATTCTTGGCCTAAATCTATTGATGACAGTGCTGCTAGAAAGGAATGGGGTTGGAAACCAAAGTATAATCTTGCTACTATGACAGAGGATATGCTTAAAAAACTTGGTGAACGATATAAGAAGGGAGAAATCTAAAAAAAATTTTTTTTGTATTAGAAAGGTTTTTGTGCTGAAACATATTTTATAGTAAGTTGAAAGTGGTACTCAATGATAGAAATGGAGTTAGAGGAGATGATTAAAGAATATTGGAGTGGGGATATAGATACTATACGTGGTATACTAGGTGCTGAATCAGATTATCTTTTGAATCATACATGTGAGAAGATACGTAAAGAAAACTTGCATTTACCTGGTCATAATTTTATTGAGAGAACATTCGAATGCTCTGACAGACCAACTCAGGTTTTGCGGAATCTTAGAGCAATTTTTGAACATGGTAGACTAGGTGGTACAGGTTATCTGTCAATATTACCAGTTGATCAAGGTATTGAGCATTCTGCAGCCGCATCTTTTACACCAAACCAATTATATTTTGATCCAGAAAACATAGTGAAACTTGCTATTCTAGGTGGCTGCAATGCTGTTGCATCAACACTTGGTGTTCTAGGTTCTGTTTCAAGGAGGTATGCTCACAAGATACCCTTTATTGTTAAATTAAATCATAACGAATTATTGACATATCCAAATAAATTCGATCAGATAATGTTCGCTGGTGTTGACCAGGCATGGGAGATGGGTGCAGCAGCAGTTGGTTGCACAATATATTTCGGTTCAAACGAGTCTTCTCGCCAGATACAAGAGGTGAGCCAGGCTTTTAAATATGCGCATGAACTAGGTATGGCAACAGTGCTATGGTGTTATCTGAGAAACCCTGCATTCAGAGTAGATGGAAAGGATTATCACACCTCAGCTGATCTAACAGGGCAGGCTAACCATATAGGTGTTACGATAGAAGCAGACATAGTTAAACAAAAACTACCCACGTTAAACGGCGGTTATGTTGCACTTAACCGTGATGGTGTTAAATACGGTCAGATGGACAACAGGGCATACACTGAATTAGCATCAGATCATCCTATAGATCTTACAAGATACCAGGTTGCAAACTGCTATATGGGTCGTATAGGTCTGATTAACTCAGGTGGTGCCTCAGGCACAAATGATCTATTTGAAGCTGTTAAAACAGCTGTGATAAACAAACGCGCTGGTGGAATGGGGCTAATCTTAGGTAGAAAGGCTTTCCAAAAACCTATGGAAGAAGGAATAAGGTTACTAAACGCTGTACAGGATGTTTATCTCTGTGAAGATATAACAATTGCTTAGTCGACTTTAAAATCTCAACACATCTTACTTATTTTTGATTAAATAATCTAAGGATATTTCAGAAAAGGTGCTGTTAACTTAAGACTTTTTAAGGAGGATTTTTAAGTCGTAAATCTGAAATTCCATTCTAAATAATGAAGCTAAAGTAATGCATATGAAGATATTGTCGCGAAGCATCGATGTATCGAGAATATTTTTGTCATGAATTATATAGGTGACATAGCCTTAAATGAACCTTCAAAGGGGCAATAATTTCTCCTTATATTTTCGTTAAGTTAACAAC
>JARYMC010000120.1 GCA_029907305.1 Candidatus Thermoplasmatota archaeon | reverse complement strand
ACGCAGATGGAGCGATGATCACCAAATCATAATCATCACCAAAAGTTATTGGACTAGTAGGTAATTTATATGTTATCTTCAATGTAGCAGATCCATCGATATATTTTATGGTATCAGTCGCAGGGCTGTATCGAACTGGATAACACCTTATATTTAAGAAAGTGCTTATCTGGTTGTTTTCATCCAGTCCTATGTTAGCAACATAGCTAACCCAGCTACTTGGATACAAGTTCACTGAGTTATAGATCTGCTCAGATTCTAGGTACTGCGCCCCGCCTTCAACGGCATATGCTACAGGTACAGGTTGCGACATGGGTTTTATTTTATGTGCTAGTTGCATTGTTTTGACTTGACCCACATTAAAGTTTAGTTCAACACTTATTATCTTGGTACCTAGTGGATAAGTCTTCGTTGTAGTATAAGCAGGTAGTAATGGTTCTCCTGGATAGGGAACATACTGGTTTGCACCTGCAACTTCTAACTCCGCATATGTAGTACCATCTACATTTATATATGCAATAGCTGGTACTGAAAAAGTTAGACCTGCACTATCTATATTACCACCGTCAGTAACGGGTTTTAAACGTTCAGACATCCCCATTAGAACACTAGCGTCTTTTCCAATTCCCACTGCAGCAAAACTACTAAAGATTAGTAATCCTGCTACAATATACGATAGCTTTTTCATTTTTTAATTACCTCCCATTTATAAAATTTTTATTTACTATTTACTCTCATGCATTTGCTATATAAAAACTTTTTTATAGCTCTTAAAAATCAAAAAAAGACTAAAAATATTAGATACATTAGATATAATTTAATATAGGTGGGCTAAAAACTTTTATGGCCATCATTATGTCGAGCAGCATGTTCGATTCTAGTTATATGTGCGTTGCTAATATCATTGTCTTTAACATCTGTATCAACAGATACAGAAGGAGAATTCTCTTAATTATAAATCCTATATTAATCAAAAATAATTACACAAAGCAGGGTAAAAGCAAAAGATATTAACGATGTTCAAAGCGATTGGTCAGATTCTTTATCTGTATACAGGTCTGTTAGTCAACACTCAATTAATCTTCTGTCATCTCAATTTTTTGTAAAAATCACAAGGTCAATTTCCTTTTCATCACCAGTGCAAAGTCCATTTATAACCTAATTATATTTAAATTAAAATTCTATTTACTTTAAATCTGTTTTTGTTTTATAAGTTTTAAAAGCTTCCTTCGTCTCCTATTTATTACTGATTTAGGAATCTTTGGTTCAATTTTTGTAGCCTCTGTACCGTTAACATCAGAATACTTAAAGACTAATGCGCGATTAAATTGTATTTTTTTGACGACATCTAATGTTTTTTGGAAATCCTCTTCTGTTTCACTGGGAAAACCAACAATAAAATGTGAGACGATTTCTAATTCAGGGCAGGCTTTTTTCAATCTTGCAACAGCATCTACCAAAGCATCGATCTGAACATTACGTTTCATTAGTTTGAGTATTCTAGGACTACCTGATTGAACTGAGATAAGTATGCTTTTTATTTTTTTTCTCGAGAATATTCTCTCAAGATTATCAATGTATTTTATGATCCAGCGTGGATGTGTATTTGCCATTGTTATTGAGTAGTTTCCTTCTATATTTGTTAGTGCATCTAGAAGCTCAGAAAAGTTTGTTTTTATATCAAGTCCATATATACCTACATCATCTGCGGTTAAAACAAATTCAGTGTATCCCTGATTTAGTCCTTCTTTGAACTCCCTGACGCATTGATCTATAGATTTGCTCTTAAGAGGCCCTACCGCTCTTTTTATAGCGCAGTATGAGCAGTTATGTATGCATCCCCTGCTTATCATAATGATATAAGAATTCTCATGTGCTATCACTAACTGGGAGAAAAGTAGATTTTCACTGAGGTATTTTCTTATTATATTTTCTTTTATATAGTTGTATACCTTTCTGATTAATTTAGATTTTTGGATTATTCTTTTAAATATTTTTGCTGGTTGTAATGATACTCCAAATGGGTTGAAATTTTGCCATATTCTGTGTTGTTCGTATATTTTCGAGAGTTTCGTATCGTTATCTGTGAAAATTTCATCTATTACGTTTAGGTTTTTTGTGGGTATGATTTTTCCATCAAATACTTTTTTTAATTTTTCTTGGTCTATATCTGGTAAACAACCTGCTATTATTAATTCTGCATCATATTTTTGGAGTTTGGTTATTGTATCAATACATCTATCTGCAATGTCATTTACAAATGCGCATGTGAAGAAAATTATGTAATTTGCGTCTTTGGGATCGTCAACGATTTCGTAGTTATTTTCCCTAAAATATTGTGAGATGGTTTTGGCGTCGATAGATCTTCTTTGACATGCCATATTGTATATGAATACTTTTTTTTCATGGGTGCCATTTTTTGGTAGTATTTCATTTATCGTCATGTTACTTTAGAGTAGACATAATACAACTATTTATATATTTTACTATAAGATAAAATTGATTTATTCTTTATATATTTTACTATAAGATCAGTAGTTAGGCAAGTAAAGAAGAACATCGATCGTATTCATTTTTACTCCGACGTATTTTTCATGAACATTCTGGCA
>JARYMC010000119.1 GCA_029907305.1 Candidatus Thermoplasmatota archaeon | reverse complement strand
GTTGGTCTTATGAGGTTGAGTTGTTGCAGAGTAAAAAATAGTATAAATTTCTACTTTCCGAAGTACTGAGGGGATAGAAAAGTTTATAAACAGTAGATATGTTGGTAGACGGAAAACTACAATGAATTAACAGGGAGGAAAAAGTTATGGCAGAAAAAGGAACACAAGATGAAAACACCATATTTGTTGGAAACAAACCCCCAATGAGCTATGTACTAGCTGTAGTAACTCAGTTCAACGGCGGATCAGAGGAAGTAGTCATAAAAGCACGTGGGCGTGCTATAAGTAGAGCCGTTGATACAGCGGAGATTACGAGAAACAGGTTCGTAACGAACGCAAAAGTGAAAGATATAAAAATTGGTACAGAGACTATTACTAATGAGGAAGGGAAAAGTTCCAACGTGTCATCTATTGAAATACTGTTGTCAACAAAAGGAAAGTAAAATATACAAAAACTAAGATTTGCAGGTGCTGCGACAGAAAAGATTTTTTTGTTGTATTAATGTTGTTTAGCACCTCCTAATTTTATTTTTTTATTTAAATAAAGTTTTTTGTTTTTTAATTTTTTTGCCGAAATTTGGTAGAAAGGGAAATGATTTAAATTAGATAGTGTATTCTACTTGCCTGTTGATAGGGATGGCTAATTATATAATTGTAACAGGCGGAGTTATTTCTGGTTTAGGAAAAGGTATTACAACTGCTTCTATTGGTAAAATTTTGCAGTTGCATGGCTATAAAGTTACTGCGATGAAGATTGACCCATATATGAACTATGATGCTGGTACGCTGCGTCCAACAGAACATGGTGAGGTTTGGGTTACTGAGGATGGTGGGGAAATTGATCAGGATCTTGGTCATTATGAGCGTTTTTTGGATATAAATATCCCAAAGTATCATAATATTACAACAGGTCAGGTTTATGGGGCGGTTATTGAAAAAGAACGTCAGGGTAAGTATCTCGGTAAAACTGTTCAGCCTATACCTCATGTGACAGATGAGATCAAAGAGAGGATTAGGAGACCTGCTAATGAGGGTAACTGGGATTTTGTTCTCGTTGAAATCGGTGGTACTGTTGGTGACTACGAGAATGTTTTGTTCCTTGAGGCTGTTCGTCAGATGAAGCTTGAGGGGGAAAAAATATTGTATGTTCATGTTACTTATGTACCTGTTCTTGATGCTCTTGGTGAGGCTAAAACAAAACCTACTCAGCATTCAGTTAAACTACTACGCGAGATTGGTATCCAACCTGATTTTGTTATCACTCGCTCTGAGAAACCTCTTGATGATGTGCGCCGTGAGAAAATAGCTTTGTTCTGTAACATTCATCAGGAGGATGTTATATCTGATTCTAATGTTGATAATGTTTATGCTGTTACATTGCTTTTTGAGAAACAGGATCTTTGTAAGAAGATTCTGAAGAAACTGAATCTGAGGAAGGAGCATAATGATTTCGAGGGGTGGGAGCGGTTCATTAAAAAGGTTAGGATGCTTAAAAAACCTGTTGTAATTGGTATAGTCGGTAAATATTTTGATATTGGGACATCTCAGCTGTCTGATTCATATATATCTGTTATCGAGGCTGTTAAACATGCTGCTTGGAACAATAACCTTAAACCTGATGTAAGGTGGATTGATTCAAAGCTTTTTGAGAGAAAACCTAGGAAGTTAGCTATGCTTGATAAATTAGATGGTATTATTGTACCGGGTGGTTTCGGATCATCAGGCATGGAAGGGAAAATAGAAACCATTCGTTATGCCCGTGAACACAATATACCATATCTTGGTTTGTGTCTTGGTATGCAGCTTGCTATTGTTGAATATGCTCGTAACGTGTGTAATATGAGGGGTGCTCATACAACCGAGGTTGACAAAAACACGCCTTACCCAGTTATTGATTTCATCCCGGATCAGGTTAAGATTTTGCAGGAATCTCGCTATGGTGCAACAATGAGGCTTGGGGCGTACCCAGCTATTTTGAAAGAGGGGACGATTGTACATAAACTGTATGGTGAAAACAAGGTTTTTGAGAGGCATAGACACAGGTATGAGGTTAACCCAAAATATGTGGAGGAGTTAGAAAAATATGGTTTGGTGTTTTCAGGGCGATCACCAGATGGTGTTTTGATGGAGTTTATGGAGTTACCAAATCATCCTTATTTTGTTGGAACACAGGCTCACCCTGAGTTTAAATCACGTCCTATGAAACCTTCGCCTCCTTTTGATGGTTTGATAAAAGCTGCTAAGAAAAAAAAGGATTCAAAATAAAAAATTTATCTTTTTAAAAAAATGGTTTTATTTTTATTCTTTTTAGTTCTTTTTATTTAAGAATTATGTGTTAAATTTATAAATACATAATTGATACTACCATTGAGGAGAGCTGGGATGGAAAAATATTTGGTAACAGATCATAAATTTTTCATAGGTAGTCTTGTTTTAATTGGATTGTTTTTATTACTGTGGTTTATTCTGTAGTATAAAAACATAATCCAATTATTTTTTTATAATAAATTTTTTAAAAAAATATCTTAAAAATCTATGTTAAAAATTTTATATTTATTATTTCTTATTAATTTATACTTGTGGTTGTAAGAATTTTCCCTAGTGTCCTAGCATAATTAAAATATTATAAATTGTATCACCTTCTTTGGTGATATGTGGATG
>JARYMC010000118.1 GCA_029907305.1 Candidatus Thermoplasmatota archaeon | reverse complement strand
GAATTATTCACCATGATCTTCAAGTTAATATGATCACTCCACGAGGCAGTTCAAAATCAATGGATGTTTAGAGATGATGGTAAAATATTGACCAGAAATTCAAAAAACAATAAATAGATTTTTTCCCTTAAATTATTTTTTTTCCCATATTCTAAAGTAGAATATGGAATAAAAATGAGGTTGTCTCATAAAAATTTGTGATTTTTTTCATATTTAAACAATTTTTCAAGTATTTATCTGATTATTTATTTCTGTTTCGTTTTGTTTCTCATTATGGATTCTTTTCAGGTTATGGGAGATTGAAAGCAGGTTTTTTTCTGTTTGTGTTTGTCTAATACCTCGTGTAAAGAACTCTGTGAACTTTAAATTCTCTTTTATATTTCCAAAAGGCCATTCCACAGCCTGTTTTCGTTTAGAGAACTCATACTTGCCTTCTGGTGTTTCCATTTTCAAAGCCATCCGTTTAGATAAAACACCACCATAATCTGTTATAACTCTTAATCTGTCTTTACCAACACATTCTAATTGATCACAACATTTTAAACAATCATTACAATAATATTGACGCATATGAGCATCTTTATATTTATAAGTCTTTTGATAGGCTAATTTTTTATTATTCGGACAAATATACTGATCATAATCATAATCATAGCTAAAATTATGCTTTGAAAAAGGCTTAGCCTTTTTTAACTTGGGTTTAGTTTCATATACCTGTTTTCTATTAGGAATATAACCATCTAATCTGTTTTCTTCTAGATATTGCAGATTCTCACGTGTATAATATCCATTATCAGCACTAATCTTTGTATCATCAGGTAACAGCTCCAAAGTTTCTCTTATTTGTTCAATTTGAGGTATTAGTTGGTGATGGTCTGTAGGATCCTGTGTTATGCTGCTGGCGAGTATTATTCCTGAATCATAATCTACTGCGATTTGCATGTTATATGAAAACTCCATCTGGTTCTTTTTATTTTTCATCCAACGTGATTCGGGGTCTGTTAAACTAACGGTCTCTTGAGCCGTCTTTTTTAACTGTTCTTCAGCACGATCAAGTTTTTCAGAAACAATATTTTTCTTTTTTTTATTAGCAAGGGCTTGCTCTAGGAGTTTATAAGAAGATTTTCGTAGGTTGTTTTCGTTTGAAGAGTCCTTGTTTTCTTTTCTTACTCTCTGGATTATTTCATGGACTTTTTTACGACTAACGAGTTCTGCAGGTACTTCATCACCTCTTTGGTCGCCATATATCTTATCTTCGTTTTCATCAGTTTGGATTCCTTTCTTTAATATCTCCCGGATGGTTTTTATTTCTTCTTGATTTATCAAATTAGTTGATGAAGCGTTAGCTTTGATTTTAGTACCATCTATTGCTATATGATTTAATTGGACTAATCCTGTATTTTTCGCGACGTTTACAGTCATTTTAAATGCTTCTTCAATTTGCTCCGCGCATTCGATTTTAAACCGACAAATTGTTCGAAAATCAGGCTTATCCATGCCTGAAAGATACATATAAACCATATTTTCTTCTGTATGCTTGTTAATTTGCCTAGATGAGAATACACCATCTACCGAAGCCATAATAACCACCCGTAGCAACATTCTACGTGAATATGCTGCTTTACCCCGGGTATACCTATATTTTCGGTCAATTTCTTTAAAATCTAACTCTTCCACCAGATTCGCGATAAAATAACAAATATGGTTTTCCGGAATAAAATCCGTAAGACGCTTAGGCATCAACCAAGTCTGACCAATTCGATCTTCCCTCAAAGCCATAAAAAACACATCTCTAAAACTATAAATCACTAAATACAAATATAGAAGAACTAGAATATAAAACTAACGACTAAAAACAAGAATAAAAGGAAAAATTTAAAAAAAAACTTAATTATGAGACAACCTCAAATAATAAAAAAAAGTAATGTAATAAAAAAAGTTATTTTATTTTAATCAGATAAACACAGTATTTATCCAATATAACGCAGATCTTCCTCACCGGGGGCGATATGCATCCTCTCTGCCATTTCCTGCTCCATCTGCTGGGCTTTGGATATCATTTTTCTGGTTTCCTCGGCCCTTTCTTCCAGTTTTGCCACGTCAACCTCTAGTTTAAGAATACTGATTAGCGTAATGAGTACCGCCTTGGAGGCATCCGCATCTATGAAATAACCGGGTGTTTCACCCATCAAGCATACTCCCCGCATCCCTTTGGACATTCCCAGTCCCAGAAGTAATCCTGATGCACCTATTATGCCGCCGTCAGCTGATCTTAGATTTACATCATGTTCTTCCAGCATGTTCGCCAATTCTTCAGTAGTGGCCGCTCCCAGTACCCTGGTCTTCTCCACATGTTGACCGGTTCCTAATCCACCTAATGTGTATATGTCTTTGACACCGTATTTTCCCACGAAGTCAATTATGGCACCGCATATATCGTACTGGCCCTCCGGACTAAGTCCCTGAGTATTTCCGACCAGTATTATATAGTCTCTCCTGTCATCTCCTGCAGATTTTAGGTAGAAAAACTCGTTTTTCATGGGTTCGATGATCCCTTTCTCCCCCACAAATACCTGGGGCGGGAATGATGGTGAATATAATTCTGCAAATTTTGAAGCTCCTAATTCATGTATTAGATGTTCTGCAACCAGTTTACCCACATGACCTATTCCGGGAAGGGCCTCGATAAAGATGGGGTCCTGAAGTTCCACTTCCTCTAAAAGGTTAATTACGGTTTTTTTCATTTAACCAGCTCCTTTTGGTCATTAATTTGCTTTTTAAGTAATCTTCTATATTTGCCGTATTTATCTTCCGGGGAATATTTGGGAGGGTACACCTCACCCACAGCCCCTCCACAG
>JARYMC010000117.1:1866-2890 GCA_029907305.1 Candidatus Thermoplasmatota archaeon | reverse complement strand
TTTTGTAATTGCAATCGTTGATATTATATTAAATAAGATTAATTAGTCATAAGATTCTTAGAAAATTTTAATCTGTATTTTTTTCTTTATATAGTTTATCACTCATTTATTGATGTTTTAAAACACTACTTATATGACTCATATATGACTCATATATGATTCTAATTTGAATAAAAAAAAAGTCATATATGAATCTTTTTAGATTTAAAAATATTTCAAAAATGAATCATATACAGTTCATTTTTGATGCAAAAATTTATAAATAAATGATTCATATATGATTCACGGATGGGTAACACTCAAAGATTCCCAGTTGGCTTTCCACCTTTTATTCGAGAAATAATAAAACAACACGTAGGAATTCTAGGAAACTCAGAATCTGAAGTAGTCAAAAACATGGTTCTCATCTATTTTACAGAACACGGCTTGTTAAAAACCCAAGGAAACAAAAAAGGAGGGAAAAACCTTGGGTAAAATACAGAGAATCCCAGTCGGTTTCCCACCATTAATCAGGGAACTAATAAAACAACAAGTAGGCATTTTAGGAAACTCAGAAGCCGAGGTAGTCAAAAACATAGTTCTAATGTACATAACAGAAAAAGGAATACTAAAAACCAAGAGACAGGGGGGAGATCGAAGATGAACAAAAAAATAATACTTCGATTAACCGCCCTTACAGCAGCCACCATTCTAATATTAACATCAACTGTATTAACTGTACAATCTGTCCCACCAGTACCACAGAAAACATGGGTAGTCGATTCAACCGGAAAAGGGGATTTCACAAAAATACAAGACGCAATAAATAACGCAAAAGGCGGAGACACCATAACAATAAAGAAAGGGATATACTACGAAGACAGTATAAATGTAAACAAAATGGTAACAATACAGGGTCAAGGCATAGAAGATACAATAATTGACTGCAAAGGAAAACAAGGCATCACATTAAATACATCAGCGGTAGAAATAAGCGATTTAAAAATTATTAATCCTATAGAGTATGGTATCTACGTTTCACCAA
>JARYMC010000117.1:0-1857 GCA_029907305.1 Candidatus Thermoplasmatota archaeon | reverse complement strand
CATTAAATACATCAGCGGTAGAAATAAGCGATTTAAAAATTATTAATCCTATAGAGTATGGTATCTACGTTTCACCAGGAAGTACGAGATGTACTATATCAAATATTTACATAGAACCAACTACTTATATCGGCATTTATGTACGCGGCGCTGAAACAAAGATTATAAATTGTGATATCAGAGGCGCATCACTAACTTATGGTAATGGGATACTTTTACGTGAATCTAAAAGTATTGTAAAAGACTGCAACATACAAGGGTTTAGCATTGCGATTTTAATATTACTCAACTCAGATAACCATCTGATCACAAATTGTAATTTATTCAACAACGAAGAAGCAATAGACATCAGAATAGATTCAGATAGAAACATAGTTACTGAATGTAACATCTATGCCAACGAATTAGGCGTTTACATTTGGCAAAACTCTAACAATAATCAAATTTATCTAAACAACTTCTGGAGAAATAAAATAGACGCAAAATCAGAGGGAAACAACAAATGGGATAATAACTCACGAGGCAACTACTGGGGCAATTTAGACACGATAGATGCTAATAAAGACGGTATAAGTGACAAACCATATACAATATCTGAAGGAAATGTGGATAACTATCCACTGACATCAATGATACCATCAGATAAAATAATGCCACCCACACTCATTAGGCTTACCACAAGTGTATCAAACAACAGACCCTCATTCGCATGGAGCCCTGCGTTTTCTGTCGCTGGCATAAAAGGATACTACATTAAAATCGACAATAAACCAGAAATATTTATAGGAAACGCAGAAAGTTGGACCTCGACTGATACCATTTTAGATGGTGCCCACACATTCTACATAAGAGCAGTATCCAACGATAATAAAACAACAGACTACGCCTCAATAAAGTTTTCCATAGATACAACATTTATAGATTTAGATGGAGATGGATGGAGTGATGTAGATGAAACATTATATGGGACTGACCCAAATAACCCGGATAACTACCCAATAGATTCAGATGGTGACGGCACACCAGACTCTATAGATACAGATAATGATAACGATGGTTTAAACGATGCGATAGAATTACACCTCGGTTCAAACCCAAAAGATAAATCAGATGTAAAGAAAATATACCCCGGTGGAAAACCATACTTCATTGTTGATGTAAACCAAGATGATACATATGATCTTCTCTACGACCTATCAACAAACACAAGCCTAGGGTTAGAAAAATCCGGTGACAAATACCTACTCGATATAAACAACAATGGAAAATGGGACTACATATACAACACCATAGATGGATCAGTATCAAAAATCGAAGAAGAACAAACAGCATTAACACAGACAATTTGGATTGGCATAATAATCATAATAATCGTAACAATCCTCCTCCTTTTCTACTACATTATAAAAAGACCAACTAAACCCGTAGCACCTAAAACAACTGTTGAAAAACCCATAACAGAAGAAATAAAAACACACCCCTCAATCAAAACCGAAACCATCCTAGAGAAACAAGAGGCAGCAGACGAAACAAAAGCGCTACTTAAACTTATACACAAAGATTTCACTACATACATGGAAAAGTTACAACAAATAACAGAGCAACTAGCATCTTCTCAACAAAAAGAAAAAGAGAGAAAAGAGGAAACAATGAAATCATCAGTAGATGAAAAACATCCACAAAAGAGAGACGTAGAAGAAATTAAATTAGAAACAGAGAAAAAAATATCATCTAAATATGAGGATAAACGAGAAAAATTGTTTAAAGAACATATAGTGTATTATGTTGAACCAAAAGAAAAAGTAGCTCGTTCCACTAAAGAAATTGTCGTAGAAATTCCTTCCGAAGATCAAATTC
>JARYMC010000116.1:1021-2966 GCA_029907305.1 Candidatus Thermoplasmatota archaeon | reverse complement strand
ATGTTTGTTGGTCTTATGAGGTTGAGTTGTTGCAGAGTAAAAAATAGTATAAATTTCTACTTTCCGAAGTACTGTGTAAAGAAAAAAATAGATAAACCGCTCTCGTATACAAGCATTCGCACTATAAAAGTATATAAAACCCTATTAATTATAATAGGTGTAAGATTTGATTTTAGTAAACCATGAATGGTGAATGAACTTGTCAGGGAAAAACAAGCAAGATGAAGATCAGATACAGGACCAGAAAAAAGAGGAAATTCCTTCTATAGATGAATGGATTAAAACCAAGGATTTTAAAACCACGGCAGACATAAAAGTACCTGAAAGTTTATTAGATCAGGTTATAGGTCAGGATAAAGCTGTTGAGATTGTTAGAAAAGCTGCTGAGCAGAAAAGACATGTTATGCTCATAGGGGACCCTGGTACTGGTAAATCCATGGTCGCAAGGGCTATGACTGAGTTTCTCCCTAAAGAGGAATTAGAGGACATAATTGCTTACCCGAATAATGATGATGCAAACACGCCGCATATACGTGTTGTACCATCAGGTAAGGCTGCTGAGATTATTAGGGCTCAGAGAGCAGAGGCTAAGAAGAAGGCTGAACAGCAAAATAGTATGATATTATCTTTTGTTCTCTTGATTTGTATTATCTCTTTTATTGTTGCTGTTTACACAGAACGCTGGGAGATTATCATTTTTGGTATCCTTGCTGGTGTTATGATCTTTCTTTTCATGGCTCGAGGAGGTTTTAACCAGAGAAGAGAACTTCAGCAGGTTCCGAAGATACTTGTTTCTCATGAGAAAGAAGAGACACCGCCTTTTATTGATGCTACAGCAGCACATTCAGGTGCTTTACTTGGTGATGTTAGACATGATCCTTTCCAGTCAGCTGGTCTTGAGACTCCTCCTCATCAGCTAGTGGAGGCAGGTGCTATACATAGGGCGCATAAAGGTGTACTTTATATTGATGAGATTAACACTCTGAGTCTTCCATCTCAGCAGCATCTACTTACTGCTATACAGGAGAAAAAATTTCAGATAACTGGTCAGTCAGAAAGAAGTTTTGGTGCTATGGTTAAAACAGAGTCTGTGCCATGTGATTTCATCCTAGTTTCTGCTGGTAACCTTGATGCCTTGAGAGGTATGCATCCTGCTCTGCGTTCTAGGATACGAGGTTATGGTTATGAGGTTTACCTTAGTAATAGTATGGATGACAATGATGAGAACAGGACTAAACTTATCCGTTTTGTTGCACAGGAAGTCAAAAAGGATGGTAAGATACCTCATTTCGACAAAGAGGCTGTCGCAGAAATCATAAGGGAGGCTCAAAGACGTGCTGGTTCAAAAGGTAAGCTTTCACTTAGACTTAGAGAACTTGGTGGCCTTGTTAGAGCAGCTGGTGATTTAGCGTTTGAAAAAGGAGATAAGATAGTTACAAAGGAACATGTTTTACATGCAAAGAAGATAGCGAAATCACTAGAGCAGCAGGTTGTGGACAGGGCTATAGAGCAGCGTAAAGAATACCGTTCGTTTAAAACAACAGGTGAAGAGATAGGTGTTGTGAATGGTCTCGCTGTGCATTCTGCTGACCCAAGCATGAGTGAGTTCTCAGGCCTTGTTTTACCAATTGTCGCTGAGGTTACACCAGCTGGTTCACAATCAGAGGGAAGGGTTATAGCAACAGGTAAACTAGGGGACATCGCCAAAGAATCTGTTCTTAACATATCTGCTATAATCAAAAAATATATGGGTAGGGACATATCAAAGAATGATATACATATACAGTTCATAGGTACTTATGAGGGCGTGGAGGGCGACTCAGCCAGTATATCTGTTATAACCGCTGTTATATCAGCTATGGAAGGTGTACCAGTCAGACAGGATGTTGCTATGACAGGTTCACTCAGCATAAGAGGTACCGTTCTACCAATTGGTGGTGTCACC
>JARYMC010000116.1:0-1013 GCA_029907305.1 Candidatus Thermoplasmatota archaeon | reverse complement strand
TGTACCAGTCAGACAGGATGTTGCTATGACAGGTTCACTCAGCATAAGAGGTACCGTTCTACCAATTGGTGGTGTCACCGCGAAAGTAGAAGCAGCAGCAGAAGCAGGTATAAAAAAAGTTATAGTACCAAAAGCTAACCTAAACGATGTACTAATCGAAGATAAATATAAGGATAAAATAGAGATCATCCCAGTGGAGACCCTAACAGAGGTTATAGAAAACGCTCTAGTAGGACCTGGGAAAGAGGAGCTGCTTAGAAAACTCAGAGAAATGAAACCACTCCGGGTTACAGCAAAAGTAGAACTTGAGTCAGAAAAAAAGATGATAACCCCTGACATCACAAAAAAAATTAATAAAACCAAAGAAGCTACTGGGCGGTCTTTCAAGGAAAAGTAATGTTTTATATCAACTTCTTATATTCTCTTTTTTGTAAAAACCATGAAAGCCTTATTCATTGGTAGATTTCAGCCCTTCCACAAAGGACATCTAAACGTAATAAAAAACGTCTCAAAAAAATATGATGAAATCATCATAGGCTTGGGTAGCTCACAATACTCAAATTCTCTAGAAAACCCTTTTTCATCAGATGAAAGAAAAGAGATGATAAAAAAATCACTTGAACAAATCGGTGTCAAAAACTATAGAATTGAGCTTATACCAGATATCCATGATTTACCAAGATGGGCATCATATGTATCGTCTATAGTAACAGATTTCGATGTTGTCATAACAAACAGTCCATTAACAAAACAGTTATTCGAAGAAAAAGGTTACAAAGTAGAGCAGACAGCTATTCTTGATAGAAAAAAGTACTCTGGTAAGGAAATCAGGCGTAGGATCATCAAAGATGAGCCATGGGCTGACTTGGTTCCAGAACCTGTTGTTAAAATCATAAAAAAAATCGATGGCGTTAATAGATTAAAAAAACTATCTAACTAACTTGACAATGTCACATTATGAATAGCCTATCTCAATTTACCCCCTCATTATTCAACCATCTTCAATTTTAACA
>JARYMC010000115.1 GCA_029907305.1 Candidatus Thermoplasmatota archaeon | reverse complement strand
CATGGGCTACCGTGTAAGAATATGAGAAATTGAGCATAGATGAAAAACTATTTACTATTGAATTATGCAACACAGCATAGAAAAAAAGTCAAATTGTAAAAATCATAATTTTGGCATTATAAAAAACAAGATCGATTCTAATAGAGAGAAAAAGGAGGGCGACTTTTCATATGTAGGTCTTTTAATTTAAATGGGTTTTAGACCACACAGGAAATTTAGTCGCAACCATAGTCGGTTTTTTATGTTTTTTTAACTATTATTTATGCGGTTTGTGTCTTCAAGTAGTAATGGATTATACCAGTATATTTACCAGATTTTGTACCAAGAGGAATGAAACATTTATATTCGACATCATCTGTTGATAACTCATAATCATTGTCCTCTGCAGCGTGATAGGCTACAGCAGAGCCATAAAGGTAGACAACACTAGATGGGGTAGTGAAGTTTTCAAAAACGTCTTTATCACCGCCACGGACCCACACATTATTTCTAATTATTTTTTCTCCAGAAATAATTGTATGTGTCAGATTATCGACATCTACAGAAAGTGAGTAATTACCGTTGGAGCGAGTAACAAGTGTTATATTACCACCACCGCCAGGATCGTTAACGCTAACATTATCACCTGGGGCACCAACGATGGTTGGCCAGCCTGCACTAACTATCTCTGTATAACTATAAACCCCGAACTCGTTGATTGTCTCCCCAACCGTAGGATTGTTATAGGAGTAATAACCATCATCATCTAAAACAGTTATGTTGAAGTTCCAAGACCACAGGTCGTTAAAACCAGCAGTATCATTAGTTGGGTCTGGTGCATATCTGAATTGATAACTTGGTTTCCATATAAATGTTAGGTTATAGGTCTCGGTTTCTCCAGGTATCCCGTACGGGTCGCTACCTGTTACATTTACCTCTGACCAACCAATAAATGTTGCCTCGCTACCATTAGTTGGCCATACCAGACGCGCGGAAGCTGTTTCACTACTATTATCATATGTTATATTAAGGTTGATGTTTCCACCAGCTGTACCATTATACGAACCTGGATCAGTACCTAAATCAGCCCAAGCAGTTATCCATATATACTCGATGTCAGCCCATCCTTGATCACTGCTAATGTTAACTTTGAAATAATAATTCTGATCTACATCCAATTGTTTATTTAACATTGACACACCAGTCGCGTTTTGTAAATCATACCAGTTGATTCTTGGTTCTTTATGTTTTACAGTTACATTTAAGGTTGTTTCATTATACCAGCTTTCACTTTGGTCACCAGGGTTGGCACTAACCCTAATTGAGATAGGTCCAACAAAAAAGATACTGGTAAAAATCGATATGACCAGCATAGTTATTACTAACGTCGGAAATACTTTCTGCTTTCCCATTTTTCATCCCACTCCTAGCTAGAAAAAAGAATATGAATGCTCTTATATAAACGTATCGTTAGAACCTGCATAACAACAGATATATTCACCCGTATATGCAGGTAAAATTTTTTTATCTTAAAAACTCAAAAACTTTAGAAAAAAACACAAATTTTTTTGTTCCATCAACCAATAAATTGGGATTTTTTTTTAATCATGCTTTATATTAGAGTTTACACGTGCAGTATATTTACCTGAGAGTGTACCAAAAGGTATGTAGACTTCAAACTGCACATTAACAGTTTGACTCACACCATTTTCATTAAAAATACCAGAATCATTGTATATGTCAACAGCATATTTTTCTCCAACACCCATAAAAAGTGTATCCTCGGTTATATCATCGTTAGGATCTGCATTTGCCAGTATATAAACATTATTTGCGATAGAGATGGTATCACCTGATGATACGTGGGTGAGGTTTTCTTCGAAGTATATGCTTATATTATAGTTGTAGTTTGATGAATATGTTATAGTAACAACATTTGATGTGCCACTGAACCCTGGTGAGGCAATGACATCCACCCAATTTTGTTCAGGCTGAATAGAACTGAATTTGTAAACTCCATATTCATCATTTTTTGATGCTTTTAAATCATTACTATCTGTAACTGTTATGTTGAAATTCCATGAATATGGGTCGTTAAATGTGTTAGGTGTTTCATTCCATGTATTATTACTGCTTGCCCATCTAACTTGGCTTAGTGGTTTGAAACTTATGTTGATAATTCTTGTTGTAAGATTGATAACTGTTTCTTTACATTTTGAAACAACTAGTTGTGCTTCGTTTTTCGGCCACAGCATATTGAATTGTGCAGTTCCACTTGTATTTGCGTATTGTAGAAACATGTTTAGGTTACCACCTAACGTCTGGTTATAGGTACTATTATCGTCACCATGGTCGTACCAAGCTGTGATGTTGATGTATTGTATGGCAGCCCAACTATTTTTGTAAGTAATGTTGACTGTAAAAGTATATTCTTTGTTTACATCAAGGAGTCCTGCAATATTGTTTAGTTTTGAGCCGGTGTCATTCCTTAGATCATAACTGTTTATGATTGGAGGCGGATTGTAGCGGCATCTTGCATCAGCAAAAGTTGGGGGTGTTTCATCAGAATAGCCAGCTTTTTTACCAATACTATAAAACTCATAGTAACCAGTTCCATTTGGAAAATTAAAGTTCCAACTCCAAGGATATGTTGTATCTGGGTTTGATGTATCCAACCAGATAGACCAGTTTGTAAATAAAAACATGCAGTCGATGCTCCAACTATCCTGACTAGTGTCATCTGTTTCTGTGGTACCAATCAATTGTATCGTATACGTGGAACTTGTTAGACCTGTAGCAGTAAGATTCACCCAACCAGTACCAGTAATACTCCCAAGACTAGCCCAACTACCACCATTATAATATTTCACATTAAGAGTTTCACTACCAGTATGACTTGTTATATACATACAAAGCTGCTCATTTTCATCACCTGAAACAGCGCTATTCCACTGATATTCAAAATCGATGACATAATTTGGTGTATATCGTGGTTTTAGATAAAAACCTAAAACACCACCAGGGTCATTCGCTCCTTTATTATATGAACCACCATTAATAGTCCCAGCGGTAGCCATTTTAGCA
>JARYMC010000114.1 GCA_029907305.1 Candidatus Thermoplasmatota archaeon | reverse complement strand
AGAATTAGAAAGCTCAACTACAGCCTGGCCAATATCAAAATCAGGGGAACCTGATAAAACAGATAAATAAATCGCCATCTGATCAATAGCACCATCAGTGTTATGACCATCGATACCCAAAATCTTAACACCACTAGCAACCACAGCAAGAGTCTCATCACCAGTCTTCAAAGCCTGTGTCTCAAGCTTTGAACTTGTTTGGATGATTACTGCTGCTGCAATACCAGCTACGACAACCATGGCGATGAAGATAATCATCGCACCAACACCCATAGCACCAACATTCCTACGTCTTAAAATATTATACATGTTTTTTCCCATCCTTTATCACATCCATCCTTTTAGTAAAACACATCTTAGTTAGAGTGTTCTTTTAAAAAAGAAACAATAAAGGCTTTTTATATTTTGTTTGCAGGTGCATATGCAGGTGCATATGCAGATAAATATATATATGGATGTACTAATAAAAATATAGGTAAGAATTCATATGATGCCACAGATAATAACTTACTAAGAAATACATTTACTCCATATAAAAAATAAATACAACAAATCTTATCTAATTAAAAATATAAATTTTTATGTAAAAATATCGATTATTTATTTTTTGCTTATGTTAGTCATTCTTTTTTCCAATTCAGAAACCTCATGTTCCAGCTGCATAAGATTAAGATCCACACCCATATCCTTCATTACAGAATCATACTCATCACCAATATTCTGCGAAATTTCCTTAATAAAAAAATGTCCTACATCCTTACTCAATGACTCGTTCATAGTAGAGATGATTGATTGAATAGCTTTGCCTACTTCACTGGGTGGAATGGAATCGACATCGGACATAACCGTAACAGGTTCCTCGCTCTCCGAGAAACGAGTATCTTTTATTTCCACATGCCTCAAGAAATCATAATTAGCCTCAAGCTTCTTGATCAAAGAATCCATAACTGAGATAGCATAGCCCTCTGTAGTTTTTCTCTTAACTATACTAAGTAAGGTGATTAAAACCTTTTCAATAATTTTCGAGTTTTGTATCATTTTAGTCACATCCCTCCAAACATATCCTCTTATAGTTACATCAAAATACGATTCTATGTTTTAAAAGTTTTCACCATGATCTCATCATATTATTTTTATATGCCGGAAAAATATTAAAAACCTATTAGAAACATCTATATAATAATTAAATATACTACTCTTTCATATAAGAGGATTGAAATAGGAGGGGAAAAACTACTTGAAAAAAGGGTTTATAATAATTTTTGTAGGAGTTGTTTTGTTAACAACTATTTTTACGGGCTGCCAAGAAAATACAGGAGTTACAACAAAGCAGAGTTTAGAAAAAAATGTTTTTTTAGAGTCTAGTGTAGTTGAATTAGCAAAATCTTACCTTAAATTTTATACTGAATATGATTATGATAAAGATGTTGATGTGGTTGTAAAAGTAGAGGTACAATACACTTTTCACAACATCGCAAAGAGAAATATAACAAAATTAAACGTATTCGTAGAGTTTTATGATAAAAACAATAACCTATTAGGATTAAAACAGGGGCCAACTATAAACAATCTCTTTTATGATCCTGAGTTTGATTATGTTGAACATATGCCTAATACCGTTACATATGCTGATGCGAACGTGGCTGAGGTCCATCACGTAAAGATCATTGCTACAGAAGCATCATAGTATATTCTTTTTCTTTAAAAATATAAAAAGAGTAATAGCAGCTATTATTAGTATTATTTCAAAACCCGGTGTTGTTGAACCTGTTTGTGATTTGTCTTTATTTATTATCACTGTTTTTGAGCCTGAGTTGTAGCTAGCTGTTTTTGTTTCATCTGTAGGATAAAAATTAATTGTTATCTCATGGTCGCCTGTACCTGAAATCGGGTGGTTGCTAAAAATAAAGGTTTTCTTTTCTAGAGGATAAAAAGTATGGTTTTTCTTAAGATGGGCATTGTCTTGATCTATAAGCTCGATGGTTATGTCATCGGATTCATTGGCGCCTAGATTACGTAAAGTTATGTTTATGTTAAAAAACTCAATAATGTTAGTACCACGTTTTTCATAATTAATATAACTATATGTTATATCAGCTATTATAATATTATACGGGGTATTTTGAGCATGTGCTAAAAAAGGGGTAAATGAAAATAGGTATAGTATTAAAATCAAAATCGTTAATGCTGTATTTCCTCTCATATAGTAAACCTTCCCAAGTTTTTTTGAATACACAATTTTGTATTTAAATACAATTGCTCTGCAGTAAAATAAAGTTTATATTTGCATACCTCTTATTATAAATGTGGGATGTAGGTTGAATATCTATGTTGCAAGATAGAGGGATAAGAAAAGGGATAGAAGTCTTAGTTAGAGATAACAATGATCCTAGGGTACCTGAACGAAGGGCGATAGTAATTAACACTTATCCTCATCCTAGTAGATGGATTGTAGTGAAATACGAAGATGGTAACATAGAACAGGTTGAGGAAAATCAGGTTACAACAATGTTTGAAGTCAACAAAAAAGCAGGCGGTAGATTATAAAAATCATAAAAAAAAGATGTGCATATCTTTATCGGTCTTTGTTGCTTCTAATTTGTTCCATTATTTCTCTTCCGAAATCTGTTAGACGATATAATTTTATGTCTTTGCCTCCACTTGTTTGTTCAACGATATTAAGGCTGATTAATGATTCATCTTCTCTGTATCTTGATTCCATGCCGCGTATTGCACCTATAACATTTGTAGGCGTTGTTTTTACATGGTAAGCTATCTCAGAAGTATAGCTACTACTTGGGCTGATCTCAAAAAGATAATCCACTATCTTCTTTCTTATAGTACTTCTCCTTAATGCCCTGATAACAAGAGGTCTTTTATCATGTCTCGGTGATCTTAAATCAATGTTGTTTTGCATCCCGTCCCACTTACGCATAGAATCCTAAATCAGGTTAATAAATTAATCGGTTATTTTAACCTGTTTTTCGCCTAAAAATTAATTTACCAGTTTGTTTATTACACGAAAAAAAATCTATGGTTAAATAAAAAACACTATAGCTTGTATATCTTGTTTCGATAAATTTAGTAGACAGAATCACTTGACAATGTCACATTATGAATAGCCTATCTCAATTTACCCCCTCATTATTCAACCATCTTCAATTTTAACATCC
>JARYMC010000113.1 GCA_029907305.1 Candidatus Thermoplasmatota archaeon | reverse complement strand
GAACGTGGAGGTTTTATGCAGATTTGTATTATGGAATTGCATGCACTAAATAAGGAGAAAGAATGAATTTGCGGGCAGCACTCTGTTGCTGATCAAAAATAAATAAAATGTTTTTTATGGTGAGATGAAACTCACCATTTTTTATCACCTTTGTTTTTTAGTAAGGTTATCTTATGCTGTCGTGAAACTCCAAACAGAACTTTCACTAGTTTTACTTCCACCATAGGCACTGGGCTTAGGATGATCTCTAGCTACTATCTTCCAATAATACTTAGTATTAGAGGCCAACGGTTGTTCGCCAAGATCATAGGTAGTTTTATCATATCCTGTTTTGATTAGTGGCGGTGATGGATCTCTTCCAAAGTATATATCATAAGACAACGTATCACCATCAGCGTCGCTACATTTCCAGCTTAAATTAGTCCATACACTAACACCCGTAGCGCCATCAGCTGGAGATGGATCGCTAGGCTTGGTTGGTGCATTGAAGTTTGGTTTATGATAGTTAGTATCCGTTTTATCCCAAATAAGGGTATAATATAGAGAATAAATTGTATCTCTGAGATCTGGCGGCAGTGGAGCCAAAATCCTCTTCACCATATTATTCATAGCTTTTTGCATTGGTCCTAATAGAACCCATATTTTTATTAGTATCTTCTGTACAGGTTCCATTTGATAATCAAAATTAGGTCCCCAGAAATTATTCCACATCGATTCTAATACCATTATTCGGTTTTCGAGGTCACTCTTTTCGACAGTGAATCTTTTAATATCGCCTCCTGTATTCCCTGCCGAATCTGTGACATTTACCCTAATGTCATATGGTCCATCTCTGAAAGTATACCCTAGAGGAAATGTTATAGTTTTCAAATCTTTTCCTTCGAAATAACGTTTAGGATAATCTACTTTACCCCCGGGAGAATATGTATTTGGTAGTGTGAGTTCCCACTTATAATTAACAATTTCATCTCCTTCAGGATCAGAAACCTGTGCCTCGCAGGTTATCCAGCCCGTTTTATTCACCAAGCTAGAATTAGCATCTAGAAGAGCAAGGAGTATGTGGTAGCCATACGGGTCGAGCTTTTCCAACAATTGGATCAACCAAAAAGGTTTAGAAGGCCTAAGGCTTGTAATCGGTGTAACCAAAGCTACAACAGTTGGTGGCTGGTTAACTGAAACTAAAATCCTAGTAGAGGCTGTAGCAATTTTTCCAGTGACATCAATAACAGTTAAATTACAAATGTATTCGCCTGCCTTAGTATAGTTATGTGTCGGATTTGTTGCATTGGATGTGTTACCATCACCGAAATCCCAATGATAGGTTGGAGTTCCCTCAAAGTTAAATAATAACGATGAAAAATTAACAGCTAAAGGGGCTGTTCCTATATTGTTATCAACAAAAACCTTCGCAAACAAACCTTCTCCCACTGCAACTGCTCTGGATATTTCTTTTGTTTCATAATAGTAGATTGTTGCAGCAAATGCCGCTACAATAATTATTACTGACACTATAAAAGCATATATCACCTTTTTCAATTTTCGTTCTATATCCTTTTCATTCATTTTTTTTCCCCTCTAACTATATATATTTGTCAAATATATATATTTTATGCTTAAAAATGATAAAAATACACATAAAACACAAATTACTCTTACAACAATAGTTTGGTGACTAAATCATAATTAAAAGAAACTCTAGGTTTAGTAACTAATTTACTAAACCTTTTAGTTAAGATATATTCGTTTTTATATTATAATTGTGAACGGTATTTCATCTACATACTCTGCCTTTTCTATATGCTTACTTTGATATATATACAGTGTACAGTTGTATGTGCCTTTTTTAAATGTAGCCCCTTCCTTTAAAGTAACTGTAATGCCCAAATTAATTAGATCACCTGGTGCAAGTTTCTCTATATTGTAACAGTTTTCCCAACTTGTGTACATTCCATTATAGAACATTTTATTTGACATTACACCTACATCTAAACCTACTGCAAGATCCTTAACTGCGATTTCCTCGTCAAGTCCTTTATCACCAGAAATTGGTTTTTTCAGAGATATATATACGTTTTTTGCAGTGTTCACTGTATCATTATTTATTATAGTGAACGAGCTATTTACAGTTGCTCCTGCTGCAACTTTTCCTGTTGTATTATCTACATATGCAGAGAGATCTATATCTGGAATCTCTGAGACTACTAAATTAGCTTTTGGGATAGGCGGTTCATAATCGACACTTCTCGAAAGGTCAATTATTTTTCTAATTATTTTTTGTATCGAAGGAGGCATATTTAACCAATTATTCTCAAGATATTTTTCCAAGCCTAATATATTAAGCCCCATCCAAAGAATGTCAAGTTGACCTGGCAGTGAATAGACATACAATCCTCTAAGACTGTCTACCACTCCTTCTATCCTGCTTTTTTGCACATTAATGACTTCATAATCAGTTACTTTGTTTCCCGACTCATCTGTAACAGTTAATTCAATGACATAATGACCATTGCGTATGAAATGTTTTGAGAAATTTTTTGTATTAAAATAGTCTTTATGTTCGTATCCCCCAAGAATTAGAGGATACCTTAAAACCCAGTTATATTCCAATTCTTCTCCTTCTGGATCGAAAGCTTCTACGTCAAATTTTATTGTTTCAGGTCTAAATGCTGTAGTTTTACATATTATTTTTATTTTTGGTGGATTGTTTGGAAATACTGTTACATTAAAACTGTCGTACACCGTTGTATTTCCATCTTTGACTGTTAATTTACAAGTAAATATACCACTGTCTCTATATATGTAGATCGGTTGTTCTTCGTTTGATGTATTCCCATCACCAAATTCCCAATAGTATTCAACTTGATTTCTGCTATTTAATAACAAAGGTTTGAAATTAACTGTGAGTGGACTTGTTCCAGAGCTAGCATCAGAAAGAATCCTGACAGATAAAGGTTGATCTTTTATTTCGTCAACAACTTTATTTATTTCCCCTATCTCTTTTTGGGTAACAAATGCAAATATCGAAAAAACCAGTATCATTACAACAACAATTGCCCCTATTATTTTAATGTAAATATCTTTCATTTTAACACACTCCCTATTTTTTATAGATTTTAATATATAAATATTATTTTCTAAATATATTAATTTTTCTATATTTCAGGCTTCATCCCAAAATAAATAATTAAAGAAAAAAACATTCATTTTTTCCTATTAGATGGGATGTGCCAAGAAAAGGATAAAACCCAAAA
>JARYMC010000112.1 GCA_029907305.1 Candidatus Thermoplasmatota archaeon | reverse complement strand
AATTGATTATTCATTAATCAAAAGAAAAGTTTTAGATTTCACCCCTGAAAAATTGAGGGAGAAAATCTTAGAGAAAATGGTTTGGGCGTAAATATTTACTTTAATTCTTCTAACCTCGTTTCTACAAATTCCTCTTACTTTTATACTCGGGGATTCCTCTATGGTTGAATGATGTAACGATGTTTTATAAAGGACACGTTTTCAGATCCCGGATATTGGACAAGGATAAGCCACAGATTCTGAACAAAACGTAAGCCACGGAAAATGAACAAGGTATTATATACTAGAAGTAGTTGAGCCACGAAAATTGAACGGAACTAGCCTGGTTGGTAAGACCTGAATTTTGGACGATGGAGATCGGGAAAAATAGGTAGGTTTTAACAGGAGACAAGGGTTGGATATTTTGGTGGAAAACCAAAAGTATTGGCGGATGAAAAAAGCCCTGAAAATTGAACAGAACTGGAAAAAGCTAAGCCCCCCTAGGATATTTTGAGCAAACATTTGGTGGTGTTAGAGGATGTAAAAAGCCACGAAAACTGAAGGGAGCTGGAAAAAGCCAAAGATTTTGGTTTTTGTGATTTTGTGAAATTGGGTGGGGGTTAAGTCTTCAGCAAGTACGACAAGTACGTATAGCCTGCAGCCGAGTACATATAAATTGTGATTTGTTAGATATTGTAAGATAAAATGTTGTTAGAGAGATTTATGATTTATTGTAGAAAACATTTAAGTAAAGCTATAATATTCAGATTTAGAAATTAAAAATCCTGATTTTGGGGAGGAAATAAAAAATGCGAGATGGCCAAGGAGTTTGTTCAGGCTTTACCAAGTTCTCAAGAGGCGTGTTAAGTTGCCCGTTTCATTTGACGTTATCTAAGGGTTATACCAAATTAGTCTATTCCGCTGGAGGTTGAGATATTGATACGAAAGGCGTTAATCATTTTGGTTGTAATCTCTATTGTTTTAAGCGGCGTATCGGTCTTTACCGTAGAGGATACTGTTTCGGGAACTAGTGATAATACAAATATGCTTGAATTAAAGGAAGGAATGAAATACGAATATATGTATCAAACTCCTCCTGCTGGTCCTGACTTTGATTATCAAATCGATCTATACATAATTGAGGAAGATGAGGATTCTTGGGAGGGAATTACTGCGTGTACATCAAAAGATAGAACCCGACTATATAGATTTAAAATAACCAAGGATAATTTTGAGCTATATGAAACAACTCAGCTTAGTGAGAAAAAAATATTTGATGAAGAAATTCACTATAAAAAAATAACTACTTCGTCATCAGAAAGTCCCATAATAATTCCATTAACTATTGCTCTTAATATGCAAATATATGGTTTCGATATGAGAGAAATTATAGATAATAAATCAGTGACAACAATGTGGGGTGGTGGAAAATTAACGAATCTCACTTTGGAAGGCCCTTTAGACTACAACAAGTATCATTCTTATAAGATAATTGGAGAGATGATCAATGAGCCATATGAGCCATATACGAGTACTACCACCTATTATGTTAGTACAGTTCCACCTTATCTATTAATAGACCAACATACTTCTATCGGCCCTATCGAAAATTACGCGATTATTAGTTTGGAAAGAGTTGAAAAAGAATCATTTGATGTAGGCAAATATAATGTAAGCAACCCCCCAAATCAACACCCACGACCAAAATTCAGTTATTCTATTGATAATCTCACTGCTGAATTTAATGCCTCAGGTTCATATGATCCTGATGGAAAAATTACTCAATACATGTGGGATTTCGGCGACGGAACCAATGGAACTGGGATAAATCCGACACATGAATATGTACTCAGCGGGAGTTACACTGTAAGATTGACTGTTACTGACGATGAGGGAGGTTCTAACTTAATTATAAAAACTATAACTATAAACACATCGTCAACGAACGAAGAAGATAATGAAAACGGAAGTAATGATAGTAGTAACGACGGTAAAGATACATCAACTCCTGGTTTCGAACTTGTCTTTATCGTTGTTGCAATAGCTTTTGTTCTGTTCTGGAAACGATATAAACTATAGATTAGGCACCTATACTTTTTTTCCACTTTTTAGTCTCTCGGAATAGAAAAAACAATTATTTTATTTCCTTACGCATTTATCCTTCAACATGATGGGATGCAAAAATATGATTCTTTCGTAAATGTTCAGATAGTAGGGGAAATATATAACGATGGATGTGTCAGAGATTGCACAGAATCATTTTTCATCTCTAAACAATTTCCTGGTACCCAAAGGTGCCGTTAACTTAAGGTTCTTTGATGCATATTTTCCCAACTGATATTTGCTATTCTGAATAAACTGTAAGGTAAAATATTAGACAAGAATACCTTGAAATTGCGGTCATTTTTCTTGAACTCTTGGATATTTGTTAAGTTAACGGCACCTACTCCAAAGGAAAAAAATTTATATAATATGTTAAGTATTAATATTTTAGAAAAATTTTAGAATGGGGGAAAATCTTATGAAGATAGGTAATAAGTATAAAATAGTTCTAGCTGTTTTAATAACCATGCTAATGATTGTCAGTGTTTTTGGAAGTGCAATAAACATCAATAGAGAACCTGATGTAAATAGTACAAACATGTCGGCAAATTTTGAAGATAGTTCTTTTACTCTTATTTCTAATCCGATTTATAAAGATCTTAAGACGAGCAACATAAGAGAAAAGAAGATAATGTTATCGTCGCTCTTTGGTTTTGATCTTGAGGCAAATGAGGTTTATCTTAGCTCACAACCAGCAGATTATGATAAAGAACATGTTGTAACAGATCCGCAAGCTGGGGATGAGTTGTATATTCATTGGGTTTATACAATCTGGGGATATGGAACTGTTGATCCTTTTTATTGGAGGATATGGCTGTATGTCCAGGGTGGTGGTGATGTGATTGATTATGAATACCATGTGACTGATCCAGAGTTACGTCAGGCTGGGTATATCTATAAGTGGTGTTTCGGTCAGCCATGGGTTGCTCCTGGTGGCGATTATACGTTGACCTTGGAAGTCGACAGCCATAATGACATTGATGAGGATGATGAGGACAATAATATCATCGAAGAAGAGTTTACAGTTACAGGTAGTGGATTGGGTGACCTGATTGCTCAGGATATCTGGATGAGTTCTCAACCAAATGATTGGAATAAGGAGTATGTGGTACCGGTGCCGGATGAGGGTGATGAGGTTTGGTTCCATTTTGAATACGACTGGATTGGAAGCGACACATGTCCTACTCACCATATAGAAATAAGCTTAGATGACAGTATTTATTGTGAAGGAGACGTCTCAGGGGTACCAGGTGGGTATACAGTGAAGATATGCTGTACTAGTTCCTGGGCCGCTACATCTGGTGATCATGTTTTGACTGGTGAGACTGATACAAATG
>JARYMC010000111.1 GCA_029907305.1 Candidatus Thermoplasmatota archaeon | reverse complement strand
AAACCGATCTTTTAATTCCAAAAATCTCCCTAATTTTTAAATCATATTTGAAATTAAAATCTCCTAATTCTTTAATTGTCTTCATTATAATTATCGACCTATCTTAAGGTTTTGTTAAGCTACTCTGTAATTAAATATCTTTCTAACTTCTAATAGTTTGACCAAAATCAATAAAAACTCATATTAATTATGGTATTTCAAGTAAAACAATCAGATGTACTTTATGTGATATAAATGTCGGGCGAGGGCATAGGTTTTGGGAAGGCTATTTTATTTAATGAACATTTTGTAGTATATGGTGTACCATCTATTGTTTCTTCTATAGGGCAGTATACGCATGCTCGTGTGGAACCATATGATAAACCGATGTATAAATTGGAGGATAATAGGAGTGCTACACCAGGGTATAAGGAGGATAAGCTTGATCAGCAGAAGGATTCTATAGATAGGATTCTTAAGGCGATGAACATTGATTTATCAAAAAAAGGTATAAAAATAACGCTTGATGGGGACCTTTATGCTGCAAGTGGTGTAGGTGCTAGTGCAGCATCTTGTGTTGCTATTGCTAGAGCGTTATCTCAGTATTATAACCTTAATTTGTCTGATGAGAAGATAAATGATATAGCTTTTGAAGGCGAAAAAGGGTATCATGGTACCCCTTCTGGTATAGATAATACTGCTTCTACTTTCGGTGGCCTTATATGGTTTGAGAAAGCTGAGCCGAATATCATAGAGAGGATATCGATTTCTGGCCCTGTTGAGATAGTGATGGGTAATACTGGTAAGGTTGCTGATACTACAGCTGCTGTTGCTGGTGTAAGAGAACGTAAGGAGAAAAATAAGAAGAAATATGATGAGATTTTTGATAGGGCTGAGAATATTGCTTATCTTGCGAAAAGGGCTTTTCAGGAAGAGGATTATGTTGAGGTTGGTAAACTTATGAATGAGAATCATAAGCTTTTGCAACAGATTGAAGTATCTTCTAGGGAGCTTGATTTTCTTGTTAAACTAGCACGTGATAATGGTGCTCTTGGTGCTAAACTCACTGGTGGTGGACTCGGTGGTAACATGATTGCTCTTACACCTGGTAAGGAACTGCAGGAGAAGGTTGCGAATGCTATTGAAAAGGAAGGTTTTCAGGTTTTGAAAACACTTATAGGTGTTACTTCTAGGGGGATGATGTAGATGAATCTACGTGATTTTCTTAAAAAACTTGAAAAAGAGGGTAAACTTGTTCGTATTAAGAAAGAGGTTTCGACGAATTATGAGATCGCTAACATTATTTATTCCCTTGATGAAAAACCTGTTATTTTTGAGAAAGTGAAAGGTTATTCTATGCCTGTTTTTGCTGGTATTACTTCTAGTCGTGATATTATCGCTGAGGGTCTTGGTACGACAAAAGAAAAACTTTTGTTTAAACTTGTTGAGGCTTTGAGGAAACCGAAGTCTCCGAAGATGGTTAGTAAGGCTCCTTGTCAGGAGGTTGTTGTTAGAAACCCTGATTTGAATATGCTTCCTATTTTGTTTCATTTAGATGGTGATGGTGGTAGATATGCTTCTGCGACTGTTGCGACTATAAAAGACCCTGATACTGGTAGGAATGTTTCTTTTCATCGTCTGATGATGATTGGTAAAAACAAGTTTACAGCTAGATTGATTCCAAAGAGGCAGACTAGAACTACTTATGATAAGGTTAAGGGTGATCTTGAGATGGCTGTTTGCATTGGTAATTCTGTTGCTGTGATGGTTGCGGCATCTCTTGGTCCACCTTCTGGTGTTGATGAGTTTTCTATAGCGAATGCGCTTGATAGAACTGATCTGGTTAAATGTGTGACTAAAAACCTTGAGGTTCCTGCTGAATCTGAAATTGTTATTGAGGGGCGGCTTACTAAAGAGGTTGATCGGGAGGGACCTTTTGTTGATCTTACTGAGACTCGTGATTTTGAGCGTAAGGAACCTGTTTTTGTTGTTGATTGCATTACTCATCGTAGGGATGCTATGTATCAGGCTTTGATCCCAGGTCGTTTTGAACATAAGATTCTTATGGGTATGCCTAAGGAGCCAACTATTTATGATGAGGTAAGTAAGGTTGTCGAATGTAAAAATGTGTATGTGACAATGGGTGGTGGCTCTTGGCTTCATGGTGTTGTTCAGATTAAAAAGAAAAACCCTGATGATGGTAAAAAAGCTATTGAGGCAGCGTTTAACGGTCATAAGAGTATGAAACATGTTGTGATCGTTGATGACGATGTTGATATTTACAACCCAGTTGCGGTTGAGTGGGCGATTGCGACACGTTTCCAGGGTGATAAAGACTTGGTTGTTAAACCTGATCAACCTGGTAGCAGCCTTGATCCCTCCTCAAAACAAGAACTAGGTAAAAAGGCGCTTACATGTAAGGTTGGTGTTGATGCAACTATCCCTTTTGATGTTGACAAAAGTAAATATGCGATCGTGAGATACAAAAAAGTTGATGTCAATGCTTACCTCGGGTAAAGGCAAATATAAGGTTTGGTTAAAAAAAGATAAGATTGGAGATAGCCTTCTTTTTGTTCTAGGTGGAGGAGAAAAACCTCATATTGGCGGTGTTGTTGTTTGTGAACCAGGTAAAAAATCTCAGGTGATTCGTTTGAAAGGACATTTTGATGATATTGTTCTAAAACCTATTGCAGAAACAGCTTGTAAAAAATATAACAAAAAGGTTGTTGCGGTTGGTGGCGTGCATGTTGATAATGCTACTAAAGAAGAAATCGATATTTTAGTTGAGAATTGTTGTGATCTTTCTAAGAATTTATAGTAATCGGGTACTTAGAAATTATTTGTTGATAAAAGAGGTATCTCTCATGATACATGATACGTGTCAATATAGATATATCATTAAAAGGATCAACAATTAACTTCGCAGTACCAGTAATCGAAACCATTATAAATTAACAGATGTTAAATAATTTTTGGTGGAGGTGAAATTTTGCGAAAAATAGGTAGGAAAAAATATTTTGAGGCAGCTGTAGCAGTTATAGTTGCACTAGCATTTATTTTGCCTAGTACATCTGTAGTTGCTAACGATGAGCAACAAAATACGGTAATTAAAAACCAAATAAAAGGATATACAGTTATAAAACCAGTGGATGGAAATACCAAAGCAGACAACATATTGGTATCAAATTCACCAGGAGACGATGTAATACCTGGCATAACTAAAGATGCATCAGGCAATACAGTTGTGACATGGACCAATGAAGAAGATGCATTGACGTGGAACATGGGGATCGCATATTCATCTAATCCAACAGACCCAACTTCTTGGCTTGGTTACATAATAGAATTAATGGGTACCACCATGATTTACTCCTCTGACACGGCTTATGTAGACGGTCCTGACCCAGATGATTATGATGGTCTATTTGGAGTTGATATGTACTATGATACAATGCAAGTTGGTTTCTATATGATACCAGATATTACA
>JARYMC010000110.1 GCA_029907305.1 Candidatus Thermoplasmatota archaeon | reverse complement strand
ATCTAATCCTACATAGTTCATCTATCTCACCTCTCTTATCTGAGAGGCGAGGCAACTTTAACATGTCATCTTTACATTCAGCAAAGGTTTATATAGAGTTTAACTCATTTTTCTGTGTTAGTTTAGGGATGCACAAAACATCTAAATTAACATAAAACTTAGATGTAATCATGTATGATTTGATGGGATGCTGCAGATGCAAAATATAGCTAATCTAAAGAAGAAGCTAGGTTTTTCGTTGTTTATTTTTACATTTTTATTATTGGTTTTATTTTTCAATGAAAATGTTTGGGCTGCTTCGGCATCATATACACCTGAGCCACCACATGGTAAAACAAAAGGTTTTACGAACATCAACTACGAATATGTTGTTTATACGAGAGATGTTGGGTCATTTTGGGTTTTTGACTGGGGTGATGGCACAAATACTGGTTGGGTTAAGGTAGGTGAATCTGATACGTTGATTTCTCAGTCACATAGTTGGAAATTACCTGGTACGTATAATGTTAGAGTTAAACAAAAAACCTCATATAATGTAGAAAGCCAATGGTCTCCCCCTTTGATTGTTGTTATGGAATCAGATTTTGATGGTGATGGTTATATCGATGAGATTGAGTTCTCTTACAACACTGATTTTTCTAATCGATCTAGTTTCCCGTTAGATACAGATGGAGATGGTGTACCAGATGAAAATTCAAATGATGGGAAATATATGGGTGATGAGGATGATGATAATGATGGTTTAGTTGATAATGTTGAACTTAAGTTAGGTTCTAACCCAAAGGATAAATCAGATGTTAGAACTATTGGGATCAACACAGTAGATTATTATCTTGTTGATATCACAGGGGATGGTATAAAAGATGTTTTTTATAACCCTCTTAAAAATATTAATACAATGGTTCAGGTAACCAGAGATGGTTTATATCTGATAGATTTTAATGGAGACAATTTATGGGATTATGTGTACAATCCGTTTTATGGTACCATAGCAGTCTATGAGGAGGAAAGATTTGTTGAATTGCCGATGCCGCTTATAACCGTGGCTGGAGTTGTAGCAGCAATTGTATTAATCATATTCATTTTATTCAAAACAGGTGTTATTTATATATATCAGGAGTATGTTGTAGAGGAAAACAAGGATCATTGATTGAGACCCATCGATCTTTATATTTTATTTTGTTTTTTTGTGAACCAAATTTATTTTATATTGTTCCTCTTTACAGCCATTTATCATGATATGCCTGGGTGTTGAAGGAACAGCTCATACTATTGGTATTGGAATTGTAGAGGATATCAGGGGGAAATGCAAGGTTCTTTCTAATGTTATTAAGATTTATAGGCCTAAAAAAGGTGGTATACATCCGAGGGAAGCAGCTAATCACCATGCTGAGTATGTGGCTGATCTTATAAAGGAGTCGATTAAAAAATCTGGGGTTAATTTCGATGATGTTGACTTGATTTCTTTTTCAAAGGGTCCTGGTCTTGGGCCTTGTCTTAGAACCGCTGCTACAGCTGCTAGGGCTCTTTCTTTGTCATTGGATAAACCAATTGTTGGTGTGAATCATTGTGTTGCTCATCTTGAGATAGGACGTGGGACGTTAGCTGGTTGTAAAGACCCTGTCTTGCTTTATACATCTGGTGCTAACACGCAGGTTATAGCTTTTGCAGAGGGTAAATACCGTGTTTTTGGTGAAACCCTGGATATAGGTATTGGTAACTGTCTTGATAAATTTGGTAGAACCATTGGTTTGGATTTCCCATGTGGACCAAAGATTGAGGATTTTGCAAAAAACGGTAAACAATACCTTGATTTACCTTATTCTATAAAGGGTATGGACCTTGCTTTCTCAGGTTTGTTAACAGCAGCAGAACAATATTACAAAAACGGGGAAAAAGTTGAGGATATATGTTACTCTATACAGGAAACTACTTTTGCTGCTTTGACAGAGGTTACAGAGAGGGCTATGGCGCACACAGATAAGTATGAGGTGCTTCTTGGTGGTGGTGTTGCTGCTAATAAACGTCTTCAGGATATGGTTAACACTATGGCCAAGGAAAGGGGTGCACGTTTTTTTGTTCCATCAAAAGATTTATGCATCGATAATGGTGCTATGATAGCGTGGCTTGGTTTATTGATGTACAAAAGCGGGGTAAGGATGAGTATAGAGGAGACTGTTATAGACCAATACTTTAGAACAGATATGGTGGATGTGAGCTGGCGTGACTAAAAAAATAATATACCGGGGTGCAGAGGCTGAGATAACACTCTCTAAACACATGGGCTATACCGTAGTCCAAAAAAGGAGGATTAAAAAAACCTATCGTATAAAAAACATTGATGACAAGCTGAGATCATATCGTACACGCGAAGAAGCGAAATTGATGATAGAGGCACGCATGCATGGTATATCTACACCGATAATCTATGATGTGGATCTTTTAAATGGTGTTATAACAATGGAGTACCTTAGGGGTAAAAGAATAAAAGACATCCTGAATAGAGTTAGTGAAAAAGAAAGAAAACGTATATGCAACAAAATAGGTGAGAGCATAGCGAGATTTCATAACAACAACATAATACATGGTGACATTACAACATCAAACATGATACTCATGGATGATAGAATACATTTCATAGATTTTGGTTTAGGGGAGAAAAACAGTGAGATAGAAGCAAAAGGTGTGGATTTACATGTTTTAATGGAGGCTATAGAGTCAACGCACTCGAAACACTCAAAATGTTTTGAATATGTTTTAGAAGGTTATAGAAGAGAATACAGGGGTAACCCTGAGCATGTTATCAACAAGATAGATGAGATTGTGAAAAGAGGTAGGTACCGATGAAGAAAATATATTTTATCACAAGTAACAAGGGTAAGCAAGCTGAGGCAAAAGAAAAACTATCAACCATTGGTTTTGATGTTATTCAACATAATATTGGTTACCCTGAGATACAGGCTGATACACTAGAAGAAGTCATATGTTTTGGTGTAGAGGACATACAAAAAAGGTTTGATAAACCATTTTTTTTGGAGGATGCAGGTCTTTTTGTTGATCATCTAAAAGGTTTCCCTGGTGTGTACTCATCCTATGTTTTCCGTACCATAGGCTGCAAAGGGATACTTAAACTGATGGATGGCGAGGAAAACAGAAAAGCTACTTTCAAGTCAGTCATAGCCTATAAAGAACCTGGTGAAAAACCATTAATTTTTGTTGGTGAATGCCATGGTGATATAACTACAAGAGAGTTAGGCACCCATGGTTTCGGTTTCGACCCTATCTTTATCCCATCTGGTGAAAAAAGGACTTTTGCTCAGATGGAGATAAAAGAAAAAAACCTTCTATCCCATAGGGGGAGATCCTTAGATAAATTGGCTGATTTTTTTAAAAAACAAAAGATAGAAAATTCCCTAGTGTCCTAGCATAATTAAAATATTATAAATTGTATCACCTTCTTTGGTGATATGTGGATGGGATGTAAGATAACCATAGAAAAAAGAAAGTAGTTGAAATAACGAGCGAAGAC
>JARYMC010000109.1 GCA_029907305.1 Candidatus Thermoplasmatota archaeon | reverse complement strand
CGTACAAAAATATTTCTAGCTTCTAATAATTCCTCTATATATGGTAGCATCCCCTCCATATTTTATTCACCAAAAAAACATGGATGGATGCTACCATTACTTAAATCTTAAGTTAACAAGCACTATTTTTCAACTAACGAGAGTAGTGTACAATAAAAATAAAATAACGGGAAAAGATGCCTTAAAAAACAAAAAATGGATGAAAAAAAGATGATTACGTTAATAGGAACAGGTCACGTATTTGATCTTTCTTCGTCTCTCCTTAGGATATTTGATGAAAAAAACCCTGAAGTCTTATGTGTTGAGTTAGATGAACAACGATACAATGCACTGACGATGAAAACCTCTAATCCTGAGAGATATAAAGAAAACAGCAGGAATCTACCAGTTATTTACAAGCTTTTAGCCAAGTTCCAGGAAAGTATGGCCCAGAAATATGGTGTAACAGCTGGGGAGGAGATGCTTACAGCGATCAACTATGCGCAGAGTCACCAACTACCTATCGAGTTCATTGATATGAACGCTCAAGTTCTTTTCACAAAGATGTTGAAGTCCATGAAGTTTTCTGAGAGAGTAAAACTGTTTTTTACTGGCATCGGTGGGTTTTTTGTAAGTAAAAGTCGTGTTGAAAAAGAGCTGAATAAATTTGAGAACAATCTTGAAAAATATATAGCGGAGATCGGTAAAAATTTTCCAACGATTAAAAGGGTTTTGATCGATGAGCGTAACGAGTTTATGGTACAAAGATTAGTTGATGTTAGCCAGCGTTTTAATAAGATTATGGCGTTGGTTGGTGATGGACATATACCTGGTATTTCTAGGTTATTAAATGATAAAAGATTGGTTTTTGAGACGATACGTTTAAGTGAACTAAGAAGTCAAAAAGAATCAGGGTATGATCCTTCGACAGCATCTTTTAATATTAGTTACAAAGAACCTTAGAATGATTTTTCTGCCAAGTTTTAAAAAACCCTTCTTTATGTTGTCATTGATGTTGTTTGGGCCTGTGGCCGAGTCTGGATACGGCGGCAGCCTCCTAAGCTGTAAATCGCGGGTTCGAATCCCGCCAGGTCCGTACAATATTTTTTACAGCGAAAACATTATTAATCCAAATAATAATTCAATAATTCATGGAGTACTATCCAAGAAAAATAGATAAAAACCTGGAAAACTGGGTAAAAAGAAAAGAAATCATTCTAATAAAAGGACCACGACAAAGTGGAAAAACAACAGTACTACAGCATTTACAACAACAACTAGGAGGTCACTATATAACACTTGAAGACGAAGAACTATTACAAAGCTTTGAAAAAAACCCAAAAGAATTTATAAAAAGATACATTGAAAACAAGCAAAATCTTCTTTTTATCGATGAAGCACAATACAATAAAAATGTAGGAAAAAATTTAAAACTTATTTATGATCTTTTTTCAGATAAAATAAAAATATTTGTCACTGGATCTGGATCCTTTGATATAAAAGTTGAAATCGGAAAACACCTCGTAGGACGAGTAGTCTATTTCGAGCTTCTCCCACTTGACTTTGAAGAATTTCTTCTATGGAAAGCAAAAGATCTACACAAAATCTTTACAGACTACAAAAAAACAGTACAAGATTTTCTCTTGGAAAAAGAAGAAAATATTACAATGGAACCTGTTTTTCAACAAGAATTTAACTCTTTATTGCAAGAATATCTCCTTTTTGGAGGATATCCTGCTATTGTGAAAGAAGAAGATACAAAAATAAAAATAGAATTACTAAAAAATCTCGCCAGAACGTATCTTGAAAAAGATGTATTCTTTTTTTTCAATGTCATGCATATGGAAAAATTCAAAAAAGTATTAAATTATCTGAGTTTCAATAATGGGTCTTTACTCGAAATTTCTTCAATAATCAGTGAACTGCACATGGATTTTAAAACTATTGAAAACTACCTATCAATATTATCAGATACTTCTGTCATTTCTCTTCTTTCGCCATATTATAAAAATCTAACAACTGAGTTAAAAAAAGCAAGAAAAATCTATTTCAATGATCTTGGTTTGAGAAATTCTATACTAAATAATTTTCTGTTATTGGAAAGCAGGATAGACAAAGGAGTTATGCTAGAAAATTTTATTTTAAATGAACTAAAGACTCAATTTAATGGGAAAATAAATTACTGGAGAACAGCAGGTAAAGCAGAGGTAGATTTTATATTACATATTAATTCAGGTGTTGTCCCCATTGAAGTAAAAAGTCAGACCAAACCTGGTAAAAGTTTTCATAGTTTTATTAAATCATACAAACCAAAAAGAGCGTTAGTTTTCACAGAAAAAGACTTAGGTGTGAAACAAATAGAAAATACAAAAATTGGTTTTATCCCACATTATTTTATATGATGATATTTACTTATTTTATTATTTTATCATAGATTGATTCTTTTTGCATGGTTTAACCTCCCAGAAAAAGAAAGAAAAAAAAGAATGGTTTTAGAGAGAAAACATGCAATACCAAACTTGGTTATAATTCAGAAATTTCCAGTAGAGTTTCTCCTGTTGAATTGCTCCCAACCCGCCAGGTCCGTCTAAACTGTAATTACATTTTGTTAATTGCAAACAATTTTTAAATTGAAATATTTTTTAAATAAAAATTTGTTTAAGTTTTTTTGAGGTAATGGAACATGAAAAAAAGTTTGCTTGTTATTGTATTATTTTTTGTTTTGATTATAGCAGGTTTATATGGTTACATAAAGCAAACTAGTGAAAACAAGCCAAACAATGGACACCCTAACCCCCCCAACCGGACCACAAAATGGTGAACATAGTTTAAGTGTAAAAATTACAAAAACTGGAAGTTCTTATAAAAAAGAAAACACAATACCTATATCAGGATGGTTTACAAATGGGCAAGATGCAGATATTGTACTAAACTGGTTTGATTTTGATAACTCTGGCGGACCATTATGTTTTTACCATTCCATGGGAATAGCCAGCGATCAAAATCATCTGCTACTTGCTGATACGTGCAATAACAGGATTTTAATATGGAATACCTTACCAACTGGAAATATTGCACCTGATGTTGTTCTTGGTCAGAAAGATTTTAATACAAATACTCCAGGAACAACACAGGATAAACTAAGATGGCCTGTGGCTGTGGCAACAGATGGAGAAAAAGTAATTGTCGCAGATACATACAACAACAGGTTTTTAATTTGGAATAAATTCCCAACCAAAAATGGTGAACCAGCAGATTTGGTTCTAGGTCAGGATGATTTTACCACCTCATCAGAAAATGTTGATCAAAACTCAATTTGTTGGCCCTGGGCTGTTTGGACTAATGGCGAGAAACTTATTGTAACTAGTACAAGGGGTTGTAGTATTTTGATTTGGAATAGTTTCCCAACAAAAAATAATCAAAACCCAGACCTTGTTCTTACAAATAATGATTTTGGTACTCCTAGAAATATTGAAACAGATGGAATTAGTTACCTGGTTATTGGCGATCATAACGCAAAAGGTACAGGTAGAGGCGGTAATTTTATTTGGCATAGTTTCCCAACATCAAATGTGGATTATGATGCCTATGTTGGTGGTGAGGTTTTGTGGTGCTCAGAGGTTATTGGAGATGATCTGTATGGTACACCTGGGTATCAACTAGCTGTTATACGAGATTTTAAGCAGTTAAATGGTGACTATAACATTATTGACATGGAGAAAAAAGGTTTAAGTGACATCCTCTCCGCCATAAATGGCGGAGCTTCCTATGACGCATGATTAGTAGTCGATGTATAGGAGTCCAA
>JARYMC010000108.1 GCA_029907305.1 Candidatus Thermoplasmatota archaeon | reverse complement strand
CTTACATCCCATCCACATATCACCAAAGAAGGTAACACAATTTATAATATTTTAATTATGCTAGGACACTAGGCAAAATTTTTACATAAAAGAAATTTAGTAAAAGGATTGTAAATTTAAAAATACATTTAAAATTAAGGTCATATCTAGATCCGCATTTTCTATATTTTTCAGAATCCAAGCAAAGCAGTTGCAATCAAAAAATACAGGATAAGACCAACTACATCCGCAATAGATGTAATAAGTGGACCGCTTGCAACAGCAGGGTCCCATCCAGTACGAGTGAAAATAAAAGGTAATGAAATACCAATCAGACTTCCAACAAACACGATAACAACCATAGAAAGACTAACAACAAGTGCAATTATTACTCCTCCCCTAAAAATGCCAATAATAGAAACCGCAAGACCCATAGTAATCCCAAGAGCACCAGCTACTAACATTTCTTTTCCAATGCAATAATACCAATCACGAAGTGTTACATCCCTTGTTGCAAGTGCACGAACCATAAGTGTCGATGCCTGTGATCCTGCATTTCCACCGCAGTCAACCAAAAGTGGCATAAAAAGAACAAGAACAATATATTTTGCTATGGTTTCCTCAAATAGTGCAATAGCTGCACCAGAGAAAATATTAACAAATATGAGAAACACAAGCCACCCAACACGTTTCCGATAAAGTATGCGAACTGGTGTGTCGCGTATTTTATCAGGGAGTTTAAGTTCACTCATTGCAGCGATCTTATGGAAATCCTCTGTTGCTTCTTCTTCACCGACATCGATTAAGTCATCAACTGTTACAATACCTAAAAGTGTTCCTTTTGAGTCAACTACTGGTAAAGCATAAAGATTATTTTTCTTAATAAGATGATACGCTTTTTCTTGGTCTTCATAAGCGTTTATAGAATCAAATTTATAGTTCATTAAATCAGATATTTTATCTGAGGGGTTTGCAAGGATAATCTGACGAAGCCGTATATCATCGATAAGTTTTTGATGTTCATCAACTATGTAAATATTTGATATTATTTCGCTGTCTTTTCCTTTTTCACGAATATATTTAAGAGCAGTTTCAACAGTCCACTCTGGGCGGATTGTTATATAATCAGGTGTCATGAGACGCCCAACACTGTTCTCAGGATAACTGAGTAGTTCGCGTGCTTCTTTCAAATCCTCAGGTTTTAAGAGTTTAAACAATCTCTGTTTAATTTGTTCTGGTAATTCCTCAAATAATGCTGTTCTATCATCAGGATGTAAATCAGCAAGAAGCTCAGATACCTCAATATCTGTTAAATTATTTAAAACAGATTTTTGCTCTCTAGGCCTTAGCTCAGAAAAAACATCTGCTGCAAATTTACGAGGTAAAGACCGGAAGATGATCATGCGTTCAGTTTTTTCTGATTTTTTTATTATTTCCGCAACTGTAGCAGGAGATAGCCCAACTAATAAATCACGTAGTTTATCCCATTTTTTTTCATTTATGTAGGTTTCTATTATAGATTTTTTAAATTCATCATAGGGAAACGCATACTGTTTTTTTGATTCATCCTGATTTGACATAATGTAGATAATATCAGCATAGTTATTAAAATAATTTTGATTTAATGATCACAATTCTCTATCATCAAAGAGAATGGATAATTTCACAACGTTTTTTCATAATATTTGCTTTATTTTTTCTTCAGTTGTATCACTCAGCTATTTGGTTGCAGGTTTTCCACATCATAAAAAAGAATGGAATTGCAATAATCTCAATAAACATGATACTGATAATCAACAAATTGAGAGAGCATTCATACAACACTCCTACCAAGACACTTCCTATGAACAGGGCGAGACCATAGGAGGTGGTAAAAATACCGTATCCTGTTCCCCTTTTTTTCAACGGAGTAATATCCGCGATTGCTGAGCGCATAATAGTCTCATGACTACCCATAACCACACCCCAAACTATGACGCTTATGAGTATGAAAACGTAGTTCATCGAGAAAGCAAAAAAAGGGATGAAAAGAGAAAAGATTGGTATGATCATGAGTGTCAAAAGACCTGCTTTATTGTTCCTCTTAATGTTTTTAAGTTTATCATATGTTTTTCCAATAATCAATGCTATGACTGCATTTACAGCCATTGCTATCACATAAAACAAGGGTATCTGTGCATCAGAAAGAAGATTATATGTTTTTAAATGATAACCTATCAAAGCAAAGTTTACAAAACCAATGGTGGTAATAAAACTAAAAACTGTATACAACCAAAAGGTTTTTGATAAATTATCAGAATCTTTTTCGTCTGATGAAACTGGTTCTAGTTCTTCTGGTTTTTTAACCAAGAAATAGGCAATGAAAACAAACACCATTAACAACACAAATGGGACCCATAAAAAACTATATCCCATCTGATAATCAGAGATTGTTTTCCCTGATGTTCCCATTAGAAAAAATAATAACGCAAAAATAAGCGCCCCTATGATTGCACCGATTTGATCAAAAAATTCATGTATCCCGAAACCAAAACCTGTACCAATTTGTTTTGTCGCCTGAGAGAGAATAGTGTCTCGTGATGGAACACGTAGAGCTTTTCCTATCCGCTCAGAAACAATGAACAACGCAGCAATCTGCCAAACCCCAGCTAACGATAGCAATGGGACTGTGAAGAGCAAACCATATCCTATAATCGTGAAAAACCAATATGCCTTTGTTTTGTCTGAAAAATACCCTGAGATCAAACGGATACCATAGCCTAAAAACTCCCCGATTCCCACGATTAAACCAACGATAGCTGCATTTGCACCAAGCATCGCTAAATACGGTCCATTGACGCTACGTGCCCCCTCATAAATAATATCACCAAATAGGCTAACAACTCCTAGTAAGATGATTAATTTCAGAGCCTTCTTTCTTATCGTATCATTACTGCCTAGAGCTATCTTTTGCATTAAAGAAGCATCCTTTCAATTTTTCAACAATCATCTCCTCTTTAATATTATTTCTTTTTCATTTCATCGATGATTTTCAAACTAATAAAAGCATAGTAAGAGTACTCAACACCAGGGACTGTGGTTATCTGCCGACCAAAACCACCAATATTCGTCAAACATGAACGAACAAAAAACTCACATTTATTGATATCAACTGGGCGAGCATGTAACTCGTTCAAACCACGTAACGCCTGATATGTAGACTCCAAAAAAGACGTTGAATGCGGTATAATACCAAAACCACCATCAAAATTTTGACCTGTTTGAATCATGTTTACATATTCTTGCTGCTTAAAAGGGACACGTAATTTCTTCATCAGTATGACAAGTTGTTTGCATTCCTCCATCGATTTCACAGGTTTTTGTTGTGCTGAAGAAACAATATCCTGTTCTTTTTCTCCCAGGATAAGCGGTACATGAAAAAGTTCTTTGGTCAACACAACATAATATAGATCAGATAGAGTATCCAGTATGAATTTATTTTTACTAATAATTGTATCTCGCAAAGAATTCTCGTACTCTTTGAGATAGGCTATTCTATATATTGTGGCTAATTGATAAAAATGTTTAGGGCGATAGAACCCTTTTTGTTTTAACTGGGTGATTATATGATATTGTTTGTGTATTTACAGAACAATCCCGGAGCTCATCAAGGAGTCGAAGAGCAAAATATGTGTCCTCAAGTGTAGGAGGCGTTGTTTGTGAAAAACTAAACCCTCCTTCAGGCCGCTCCCTTGAATGTATAAATCTTTTGTATTTGTCAAGTTCCAGATAGACAGAGTTCTCGCCTGAGGAGATTTTCTGTCTCCTCAACGATATTTTTCCCTTGCAGTTTCCATGTTGCAAGCAAAGACGCGATATACTGATAGTTCTCCGGCCCTTTGATTGATCGGAAGGTACCAATGATCTTCTCCATGATCACATGCTCTCGAATCGGTTGTTCTGCAAGATTATTGGTTGGTTGCATCCCGGGATACAACAAACAAGTATACCAACACCCCAAACCATTTTCAATAGACCTCTTGCGAAATAACAATTTTTAACCCATAACACATACCCCTCTACATCGGA
>JARYMC010000107.1 GCA_029907305.1 Candidatus Thermoplasmatota archaeon | reverse complement strand
CGCCCTGGGCAGGTGTTCTATGGCATCCCTCTGGCGGGTGCGCCTGCCCAGAAGTAAAAATGTTTGTTAGAAGAAAAATAGCGCGATTCACCCCCATACTAAAGTCTGGGGATTTCTCGCTCACAAAATGTTAATTTTTGGATTTATTAGCTTGCTTATAGTTTTATATGCATAGTTCTACGTTCTTTACTTGTTTATTTCACCCGTAAAACTTTATAAATCATAGTTCTGTATTGAAATTAAATTTTAACTATATCGGGAGTGAAAACATCTGGGTAGGAATCGATGATACGGATTCAGTTAAGGGTGGTTGCACAACCTACGTAGCACTGACTATAATAAAAAAACTGGTCGATGAAGACTACGATATCATAGGTTACCCGCGGCTTGTTAGATTAAACCCAAACATACCATGGAAGACTAGGGGTAACGGAGCAATCTCATTTAGAGTTGGAAGAGGCATCGATGGAAAAACTAGGACCGGAGAAATAGATGATGAAAACATTTTTTGTTATTCGAAAGAATCATCAAAAAATTTATCAGATTCTGATATAAAAGAAATAAGTAATATTGTGGAAAATATCGTTGATAAGTATGCTAGATTAGATGATAAAAAAACCAACAGCGGTTTTGTTATAACAAAGAAGCAGCCATCTTTTGGGTTTTATGAAAAAACAGTGAAGGACATCGTTTCTTTAAATGATGTTAAAAAACTTTTAAAATCCATGAAAGCAGAGTATAAAGGTTACAAGAACTGTCGTGGTCTTATAGGTGCTACCGCATCAATCGCTTGGCGTCCATTAAAAGACAGCACCTACGAGTTGATCACTTACAGAGAGAAAAAGAGGTGGGGTACAGAGAGGAATGTGGATGATGGGTCTGTGAAAAAGATGGATAAAAGATGTTTATCAACTTTTGACAACTATGATTACAGAAATAAGCATAATAGGCTTGTGCCAAACTCACCCTGCCCTGTTTTGTATGGTATACGTGGGGATGATGAAGAAGAATTGGTACGAGCGTATGGGATGATTAAGTCTGAGAGGGTTGATAGCTGGTTGGTTTTTGAGACTAACCAGGGCACTGATGATCATCTTCAGAGGAAAATCGTTGGTGAAATACAGTCTTATCAATCTGTTATAACCAAAGGACGCGTGTGTGAGCCACCTCATACAATTAAGGGCGGGCATGTTATTTTTAGGATAAAAGATTCATCCGGTGAGATTGATTGTGCTGCTTATGAGCCGACAAAAGAGTTTAGAAATATAGTAAGAGAGTTGGTATCTGGTGATGTTGTTGAGGTTTATGGTGGCGTTAGAGGAAAACCTTTGACTATTAACCTAGAAAAGATAAACATTAAGAGATTAGAAAAACAAATTGAAAAGTTTGAAAACCCTGTTTGTCCAAGATGCGGTAAACATATGAAATCTAAGGGTAAAAACCAGGGTTATAGATGTGTTAGATGTGGGACTAAAAGTAAAAAACCCATTTTGAGGGAAAAAGAAAGAAGGGTTTCTTTAGGGTTTTATGAGGTACCTGTTTGCGCTAGAAGACATATCAGTAAACCATTGAAAAGAATGAAACCATAAGGCTTTTTAAGGATGTTTTGCTTTCTTGATTTCTAAAATTTAACCTGCGGGTGTGGTGTAGTCTGGTATCACTTAAGCTTGCCAAGCTTACAACTCGGGTTCAAATCCCGGCGCCCGCATTTCTTAGCTGAAGAGGTTCACGCAGGATTTTTTTTAACATTTAGATTTTGAATTTTTTTATTGCCACATTTATTAACACACATACCATAGAAAAAATATCATAAGACAGTTGTTTCTCAATTCATATACTTGAAAATAATTTTTTTTCTTTCTATAAAACTAGACTTTAAAACCTTGATTGGACATGCATTTTTTTCAAAATCGTAACTTTATAATACTGATGGTAACTACCTGTTGTAAAAGCTGGTTGTTTAAATTATGCTTAAACTTGATTTACACATTCACTCACAGTACTCAGAGGATGCCTCTGGTTCCCCAAAAGAGATAATGGATTTTTTGCAGAAAAAAGGACTAGATGGTATGGCTATCACAGACCATAACTCAATAAAAGGATCAATTGAGGCGTTGAAACTTAAACCAAAAGAGTTCATAATAATACCAGGCATAGAGATATCAACCCTTGATGGACATATTTTAGCGTTAAACATTAAAAAAGAGATACAACGTGAACTAACAGTTGAAGAAACAGTTGAAAAAATACTAGACGAAGGCGGCATACCAATTGTTCCACATCTTTTTAGGAAAATGTCTGGTATAAAGGAAGAAAAACTAAAAACAATATACACTAAGGTTCCTGCTATGGAGGTTTTCAACGGCTGTAGTATGCCCAAAACAAACATCAAAACAGCTAGGGTAGCCAAACAATACAACTTGGGTGGAACCGGTGGCAGCGACGCACATGACCCATTGTATGCAGGCTATGGGTACACGATAATAGATACTACAGACAATAACGTAGACTCTGTTCTTTCTTTTATTGAAAAGAAAAACACGTGGGGTGAAGGCAGCACAATCCCTTTGAGGGTGAGGCGTGATCGTATGCTTAAATCAATCAGACAGTTCTTCGAACGTGGTTTTAAGAGAATTTAGAGTCGTAAACACCTTCATCGATTGCTTTCTGGATTTCTTGTGGTTTTTTCCCCTCGACTGTTACACCAAGTGATACACAAGTCCCTATGATTTCTTTTGTTTTCTTTTTAAGATCCTTACCAAGGAGGCCATCTTGTTTCATTTTAGCGATCTTGATCGCTTGGTCAACTGTGAGGTTACCAATTTTATGAGTTGATGGTGATCCTGATCCTTTTTCAACACGTAGTTCTTTCAGGATGAGTGATGAAGCAGGTGGTGTACCAACTTCTATCTCAAACTTTTTTGTTTTAGAATCAACAATAACCTTCACTGGGACCTTCATACCCTCAAACTGTTTGGTTTTATCGTTAATTGCGTTTATTATCTGCATTATGTTTACGCCTAGTGGACCAAGCGCTGGACCAAGTGGTGGACCAGCAGATGCTTTCCCACCTTCAACAAGTGCTTTTACTGTATCCGGCATACTATTTTGATTCCTCCTCTTTCTTTTTATCTTCTTCTTTTCTCTTTATCACCCTAACCTGCTCTCCTCTAACTGTTATTGGTATTGGTACAACAGACTCAAAAAGCTCAACAGTTATCTCCTCTTTTGTGTCATCTATGTGTGTAACCTTAGCTGTTTCACCACGGAACGGACCAGCTATCATCTCAACCACGTCACCCTCAGCTATCTTTGCAACAGTGGATGCTGGTACAAGGAAATGCTCTATCTGCTGTATAGGTGTATCACCCTCGAGTATGTTACGTGCATAAGAAATTGTTTTAACCATCTCTTTTATACGTTCTATGTCATAGCTTTCAACAAAAATATATCCCCTAAGCTCTGGTGTCACAAGAATCGAGGGTATCTTTATTTTTGATTTATCTGCCCTGCTACTTATTAGATCAGCTGCGCTCTGTTCTTTACCAACCTGTGTTTTTATAGTAAAAATCTTTGTTTTTTCTTCCATGCTATCATCAGAATTTACATCTTGCATAATATTACACCATCTAGTGGATCAAACCAAGTTGTTTTGCTATCCAAGGTGCAACCTGGGTAGCAAGTAAAAAAATTACGAAACCTATACCACCTATAACTAGTATACCTACGCCTGTTATCATCGATGTTTTGCTGTATTCTTCACTAGTAGGCTTACGAGTCATTTTAAGGACTCTACCGTATTTACCCATACCTATTCTCTTCTGTCTAGCCTCTATCCTGTGTTGTAAATCCCAGGCTCTTTCCATAAAGCTTTTGTCACTTTTGAATAATTTCACTATATTTACACCTCAAATAAAATCTAATCCGTCAAATAACTAGTTATATATAATATTATTGCCCGTAACAGCTCAGTCTGCAAATGAGTTGGTTTAATGTCATTTTTGTTCATGTAAATTTCGTAATAATCTAAAAGGTGCAGGGAAAGGATTTAAAGAGGATATACGATAGGGTGATGGCATAGAGAAGTAGTTTTTGAATGAAACTAGAAGTTACTTAATAAT
>JARYMC010000106.1 GCA_029907305.1 Candidatus Thermoplasmatota archaeon | reverse complement strand
ATTATTCTCAATAGCATTCTTACTTAACATTTTTACTGTAAGAATGAGACCTAGTTAATTCTGTCCCAATGCCGGGTATGATAGTAATCTTTAAAAAACTTCTTATCCGCGAAAAGTATTCAGGGTAGCTACTAAAATAAAAATACTAATTAACCTCTAATAATATTAAATATCTAATATAGGATGTTTTATGAAAAAGAAGGAAAAAGAAAAGAAAAAAATAAAAAAAAGGGTTACTGTTGGGACCGATGAATTTTGTTCTAAATGTATGGATTGGCGGGAATACGATGAGGAGGGGAGATGTAAGGTTTGTGGTAAACATATTAAAAAGATGCAGTCTCATAGGCCTAACTATGATGAGTATAGGATAGAGGGTGTCGCTGACGAAATCGATGAAGAAATGACTGAAAATGAGTTCGAATAAAAAAATTGCTTTTTTGTGTGTATTTTTTGAAAACAAATATGATATTAGTATTGGCATTTACTAAATAAACTTTGTAAACTTATAAAGTTAATTAGTTAACTATTAAACTTAAATTTATTTTGTTAACATGACACACGTTTTCAATATACTTATATTGATAGAATATATCTATCACGGTAAATAGATTCTAAAATAATGACAGATAATATCTATCATTGTAAATATTACACTCAGTCGATAATTTTATAAACAAAAATTCGCTAATAAAAAATGATGGATGCACAACCAATAAGAGCAGCAATTTATACTAGAGTATCAACTGAAGATCAAGCTAAAGAAGGATTCTCACTAGATGCACAACTGGAAAAACTCAGATCTTATTGTAAGGCAAGAGGCTGGATTATAGCAGGGGAATACATTGACGAAGGATATTCTGGTAGAAAAACTAGACGCCCCGCCTACACAAGAATGATGGAGGAAATTGACAAATGGGATGCCCTCCTTGTTATTAAAATGGATAGAATCCATCGTAATTCTAAAAACTTTATGCTAATGATGGAAGATCTAAACAAAAAAGGCAAAGAATTCGTTTCCATGATGGAATCACTTGATACATCAACAGCCATGGGGCGATTTGTAATGGATATAATACAACGTATCGCACAACTTGAATCTGAACAAATTGGTGAGCGAGTATACATTGGAATGGAACAAAAAGCCAAAACAAATGGTGGAGTACTAGGTTTTAATATACCATATGGCTATGACTACATTGATGGAAAATTTAAGATTAATAACATCGAGGCTCAGGTGATTCACAATATTTACTCTTGGTATATTAATGGAAAAAGTATGGGAGAAATTACAAAAATGTTGAACTTGGCAAAGATTCCAACTAAAAAGGGGGGATTTTGGGCCAAAAAGACCATTTCTAAGATATTAAAAAATCCGGTATACTGTGGATATCTACATTGGGAAGAATATGTAAATAAAAGTGACCATGAACCAATTATCAAGATCGATGATTTTAACGAAGTACAAAAATTGATCGCAGACCGCGGCGGAAAACCAGCCGAATTTTTGGCTGAATAGGCATTGAATCAGTTACCTTCGGACTACCGAAGGTAACCCACAGATGATTGATATTTCTCCTTATACTCCTCTGTATTTCTCCTGTTGATAAGATAGGGACAGAAAAATCTTATCTGATTTTTTAATTTTTTACATATTTTTGAACAAAATTAGTCCAGATTTTGATTTCTTATTAATTTCTGTTTGGTTTTTGATTTTAAATTTTGTAATTTCGTTTGCATCGCAATTTTAAATGATAGAGATTATCTAGCAATATATACAAACGTGCTAGTATTTATCATTCAAGATGCATGACAATATTTATCACAAAATATTGACATAATATAGCATATCATGCTAAGTTAAGTCTTAAAATTAAATAATTAACTAAGTTAGTAAATCAAATTAATAAATTAAGTATTAGATTTAAATTTACAAAATCTATTATTATACACAACAAAAAATAAATTAGATGCTGAGAAATCAACAAAAATTCGATGTTTGACGAAAAAACATTACACAAACCTTATTAACCATTATATAATTATATCACCAAAAAATTAGGGGAGGTAAAAAGATGAAAAAGTTACTGCCCTTGTTGGTAGTAGGAATTTTAGTCCTAACAGGACTTGGCGCTAGTGCCACTCCTTTCTACGATAACAGCATAACTATTAAATGGAAACAAAACAACTTTACAAATACTTTGAAAGGCGATGTGTTAGATCAATCACAGCTTGATATGGATTGGTTCGGACCTATAGGACCTTTTCCCTTAGCTGGTGGTGCTAACTATATCATAGCACAGACTTTTAAACCAACTAAACCAGTACTAACACGCGTTGAACTTATGATAGGTAAAAACTCAACAACAACATACGATTACACGGTAGCTATAAGAAACGCCTTAAATGGATCAGATTTAACATCTGTGAGTATACCTGCTGAGCAGATTGTTACAGAGAATTTTAGTTGGATAGAATTTAATTTCCCAGACATTGCAGTAACACCTGGCGACACGTATTACATAGTTTCGTACACAGTTAATGCTACTGATAACTGGTATGCATGGGGGATGAAAACAGGTAACGCATATCCAAATGGAACGATATATTATACGACAAATGATGGAGCAACCTGGGATGAAGAACCAAATGGTGATATGACTTTTAAGACCTATGGCAGAAGTAATTCTCCACCTGATATACCGTCTATATCTGGAAAAACAAAAGGTAAGGTATATGTCGCGTATGAGTATACTTTTGTAGCGACTGATTCCGACGGTGATGACGTCTATTATTATATCGAGTGGGGCGATGGTGAAGTGGTAGAATGGATGGGACCAAATCCTTCAGGAGAGCCAGTACATGTTAACCATACTTTTACATCAAAAGGAACCTTTATAATCAGAGCGAAAGCTAAGGATGTCTGTGGCGCTGAGAGCGACTGGGGTTATTTAGAAGTCAGCATACCAAGAACTTATACAGTCAGAAATTCGTTGCTCTTTAGACTTATGGAAAAGTTTCAGCATGCATTCCCGATACTGAGATACATACTAAAAGTATAAAAAAAAGTGGCTCTTCTCCACGAATTATCGGACTACCAGATATGAACAGCATAAAGGATTCCTCAGATCATGATTCAAGGAGAAAGATGACTTATGTGAGTCGTTTTGTCCGATGATTTAGGGACATGAGCCAAAAAAGTAATCTAAAAAATTCTCTTTTTTCTTTTTTGCACTAATGTTAACATCAATTATTTAATAGTTAAGCTTGTAAATATTATAGGTTTACAAAATAATGAGTAAGTTTTAACTAACACAAATGTTTTATACAGAACAAAATTTACACAAACCTCAAAAAAATTAAGTTAAGATGGAGCACAAAAAACAATGAATATTGTTATAGTAGGCGCAGGTGGCATAGGCCAAAAACTAACAGAACTAGCTCTAAAAGACGGAAATCACAACGTAGTAGTCATAGATAAAGACGAAGCTAAATGTGAAGAAATCGCAAGAAAATATGATGTTGTAGCAATAAACGCAGACGCAACAAAAGAAGAAACACTAGATGAATCTGAGGTAAAAAAAGCAGATGTTCTTGTAACAACAACAAAAGATGATGCTGTAAACCTTATGGTCATATATCTTGCAAAAAACAAAAAGGTTAAACACCTCGTATCCGTGGTTAACCAAGAGGAAAGCAAACCCATGTATATGGAAAGAGGTGTAAAAATGATTAAAAGCCCTGACGTAACAATGGCGGAGCACCTCTACAAATCAATAAAATACCCAAATGTCGAAGAACATATGGATGTAGGTAAATTCGCTGAGATATTCAGGTTATCAATATCACCAAATTCTCAGCTTTCTGGAAAAAAGATAAAAAACATGGGTTTACCAAAAAAGAGTCTTATAGTAGCAATAGAGAGAGATAATAAATTCATAATTCCAACAGATGAAGTAGAGGTACTTGCAGGTGACAAGGTAACTGTTCTAGCACATAAAGACCAGATAAACAAAGTAGCAGAGTTGTTTTCCGAATAATTATCAACCATTTAGGCTACATCCCGAAATGAGTCGAAGAATCATCTCTTGAACAATATTTTACTTTGAAATAGATCATAGAACATACA
>JARYMC010000105.1 GCA_029907305.1 Candidatus Thermoplasmatota archaeon | reverse complement strand
CTCAACCTTCGTTTTAAACACCACATCATCCGGGATACTACATTTCACCCGGCGGACCTGATCATCAACCCAGTCATCCGGGAGATACAGCCGCTCATCAATCAACGTCCGATACGGCCCGTTATTATACCCGAGGAACACACCCACCTGACAATTCGCAATCTTCCCTAGCCGACCGCAATACTGACGCTGCACGCCAACAGAATCATTTCCCTGCTTGGGAAAACAGGATTCATCCACATGCAACGCACCATTGTGTCTGTCACCGATATACTGGGTCACATCACGTTGAATATGATCAAGCACCGGTTCATGTTCCCATGGTGAATCAGAGACAAAATGCGTCAAAGACTGATTATTGCATCCAAGAACATTCTTCGCATAACTACACATAGTACCATCTCCTTTCTCCAACAACTTCCCTTGAAGATATTGAAACGACTGTTTGACAACATTCCGGGTTTTACTCACAAAATGTGAGAGATACCCACCATGAAGACAGGTCAGTCTATCAAGAGATTCATCTAAATCTTTTACGCATAAACGAAACCTCATACTGCATCCCATCCACTCCTCTCTTTGTTGATAAAGAAAAGGAGATGGAGATTAAAATGATGTTGTATCAATTACTGGATTGATCAAAAAATTGAATCTGACAAAGTCAAGGTAAGATAAATCTATATCTTAATTCTACATACAATAAAATAGTTATGGACTCAGAAAAAAACATAGCATTATCAGTTCCATTAAAAGACGCAGAAAAAATAAGAAAACACCTGAGAGAAAAAAAACTACTAAGAAATGACCTGGAGATACAAAGAGACAAAAAATTCGTATACCTCCCAATAACCAAAAAAACAGAAGAACTAACCACATATCTAACAACAGAAAAACAATTCAAAAAAAAGGTACTAAAACCAAAATCATACAAAGAATTACTACAGGTTGACAAAAAAACAAAACAGAAGCTGCCAAACTCATACGATATCATAGGAGACATAGCTTTAATAAAACTACCAAAAAACATTACCACAAAACCAGAGGAAATAGGACAAGCGATACTAAAATCAAATAAAAACATAAAAACAGTATGTAGAGTAGAACCAGTGACAGGAGAATACAGAGTAAGAAAAATAGATGTTATAGCTGGGGAAAAAAACACAAAAACAACACACAAAGAATATGGTTTAACTTTTAACGTTGACATCAAAAACACCTATTTTTCTCCAAGGCTTGCCACAGAGAGAAAAAGAATTGCAGACCAAGTAAAACAAGGAGAAACAGTTGTTGACATGTTTGCAGGCGTAGGACCTTTTTCCATAATGATAGCGAAATATGCCAGACCAGAAATAATCTACGCTTTTGACAAAAACAAAAAAGCAGTGGAACTAGCTAAACAAAACATTAAAAAGAACAAAGTCCTCGACAAAATAGAAATAATCCATGCTGATGCAAAAAAAATAGATAAAATCCTAAACATAAAAGCAGATCGTATCATTATGAACCTCCCTTTTTCTGCACACAAGTTTTTTACCAACGCATTAAAAATCGCAAACAACATATGCATAATCCATTATTACGATGTCTTGAAAGAAGATAAAATACAGGAGAGAATCAACACTTTAAAAAAGATAGCTGAGAGAAACAAGTCTATCCTCACCAAAACAGAGGTTAGAAAGATAAAGACGTATGCACCAAGAGAGTTTTATATAGGTATAGATATTACAGCAAAAAAAAATTTGCCGACGTAGCTTAGCCCGGTTGAGCGGCTGACTTGTAATCAGCAGGTCGGGGGTCCAAATCCCTCCGTCGGCTCTTTTAACTACTGTATCTTTTCCGTAACAATAAAGCTATAGCTATAGCAAAAAAAGCGATCAACAACTCAAAACCTGGTGTTTGACTGGTATCAGCAACAACTGTCACAGATGTAGAAGAAACATCTTTTTCACCAAAGTTATCTGTAACAGTTAAAGTAACAGTGTAAACCCCACGGGAAGAATAAGAATGTTTTGGCATAGGACCATACCCGTAGGTTCCATCTTTAAAATCCCAGGTGTAGTTCACTATAGAACCATCTGGGTCATAGCTTTGTGAACCATCAAAAGAGATCTGATGAGAAACCTTACCCTCATAAGGACCACCAACATTAGCAACAGGTTTTTTGTTTCGTTCAGTACTATAAACTGTAACCTTGGTTGTATCTGTAGTACAAGTTCTGTTATCATCCACTACAGTAAGCGTAACAATGTATTCACCAGGATTTGAGTAAACATGCGATGGCGAAGAAGACAATATATCACTTGTTCCATCACCAAAGTTCCACCTATAAAAAATAATCTCACCATCAGGATCATAGCTATCAGATGCATCTAAAACAACAGGTTGACCAATAACCCCTTCAAATTCTTTATTAATTCTGATAACAGGAGGTAAATTAGCTGGTGGGGCGGCTCTTGTTGAAAAAATCCAGACATCTGATTTGTTCTGTAATTTACCATTATCAGCCACTATATACCAAACAACGGTTGTATCAAAACCTTGATTAAAAGTATAAGATGCCTTACCTTTGCTCCCCACCTTTCTATCAACCGCATTTAGTTGTATAAGCTCATCACTAGAAGCATTATAGAAATACACAGTAAGACTACGACCATTAGGATCATTAACCTCAACAGATAACGTAATCTCTAAACCCACATTAGTTTCTAAATCAGCAGGGGATGGTTTTTTTGATATAATCGGAGGTTTTAAAAAAACACCAATAGGGTATTTATCAAGAACACCACCTTTAGTGTAATAAACATCACCTATACCATCACCACCCTCTGGTTCTAAATCAACATCATCATAGTCACTCCAACTATTCCCCCGCCCCAATGTACTACTGTACCAGAAATTCTTTCCATACTCCTGAGCATTCTTAGCATTATAATGAATAAAATTATGATAAATGGTATTTGATTTACTTGCAGAATCAGCATAAAAACCAGTTCCAGTAGATTTCAATATAGAATTGTTGTATATCTCAAAACCAGAGCCGGATAAACTAATAGCCCTGAAATTACCAAACAAAGTATTCCCAATAATTTTACCATTATTTGAGTTTACACAAACCCCATTACCAATATTATTAGCTAATTCATTATTCAAAATAATATCATTAACACTATTATACAAATAAATCCCATTAGATGTCGTATAACTAATTTTATTGTTGCTAATGTTAACATCTCTAGAATCCTTTACCACTATACCATTTTTAAATGTAGCAACATATCTAACAACCTTCTTCGTACCAACCTTCTCAACAACCCCTCTAGAGCAATTAACTATATTGTTATATATCCTAGCAGTATCACAAGATAACAACTCTATAGAAGCCTCACTACAATTCCAAAAATGATTATCAAAAATATCATTAGTATGAGACGAATCAATATAAAGACCTTTTTTTGTGTCATTAAAAACATTACCACTAATGAAATTACCATGAGAAGAAGAACCCACATATATACCATAAGCACCAGAGTGATTAATACGACAACTCTGAACAACAACATTATTGCCCTCCAGACATATCAAAGCCCCTATAGGGGATTTAATTTTACCTAAAATATCGTCAACAGTAAAACCTATAAACTCCACCTGATCAGCAGTTATTTTAACAGTATAACGTTCCTCAAAAAAACTTCGAATTATACTAGGTCCTTTCTCGATGCTACCCCAAAGTTTAATTTTTTTATTGATTACTAATATAGGATAATCTGGGTCATCTAATGTATATACACCACCATAAACATATATTGTATCACCATCCTTAGCCATTTTTATAGCATCCTGTATACTAGCCAAAGGATACTCAGCAGAACCATCTCTTTTAACATGAAAAGCACTATCAACATAAATATAGTTACCAGCAGCCTTAGACTTCTCAGGTACGAGAACAGATACAAAAAAACTAATCATCAGCAATAAAAAAACTATAACTGAAACTTGTTTTGCTCTCATTTTTCCCATCCTCTCAACCACAGATAAATACTAAATCAGAATTTATAGTTTTCCCACAACCCGGCGTTGTCCGAATAATAGTGAGGTGAAAAGTAAAAATTATATTGACTCAACATAAAAAAAATACATTTATTTAG
>JARYMC010000104.1 GCA_029907305.1 Candidatus Thermoplasmatota archaeon | reverse complement strand
TAACAGACAAAATTAATTCTCTGCCAAATTTTTTAACAATGGCTATACAACTCATACTCTTTATTATACTAGTCGAATGGATACTAAGAATACTACTAAAAATCAAACAAGCTACTTCCCGTAGAAAACAACAGGTACAAGAAAAACAGGAATCACCATAAAAACTTATAAAAACCATAATTTGGTTCTGCTGATAAAATGAAATCCAAAGCGATCTTATCAAACCTCGGATTTGTCATGCAAATCTCAGGGATATTCATAATATTCCCCATTATAGTATCTTTTATCTTAAACGAGATGTCTGCTACAATAGCCCTTTTCCTTGCTGCCACAGGGTTTCTTTGCTTAGGCTTCCTTTTAAACGCCCTATGCGAAAGAAAAGAACTCTCCTTAAAACAATCATATACATTAATAGTACTAGTCTTCATCCTTCTAGGTTTCATAGGTTCTATACCATATATGTACATAAATATCTCAAATGGTAACCCTGTACAAGTTTTCACAGACAGCGTATTTGAATCAACATCAGGATACACAACAACAGGCTTCTCAGTTATATCCAATCTATCCAGCTTACCAAAATCCATAATTCTCTACAGGGCTCTCACACAGTTCATAGGCGGTCTAGGGATAGTTTTGGTTTTATTAGTATTCTTTTACCCAGATGCAAAACTCCAGGAATTTTCTAAGAGCATGGGTTTTACAAAAAACCATAAAATCAAAAAAACTTTCCTTATGATTCTCTTGATATATATGATATTCTTTATAGCAATAGTAGTTTTAGGTTTTATATTTGGTTATAGAGACGGAATAAACCTAGTTTCATTCATCTTCACTGCAATAAGCACCGGTGGTTTTACACCCATTGCTGATATCACAAATGTTGCTACACAATCACCATTAGGCATCCTACTTATAATCAGTATGATACTAGGTGCATCTAACTTCATTGTACTAGCTGGTTTATTCAAACTCAGATTCAAAGAATTTTTGAAATCCGAGGTACCTGTTTTTCTTTTCATGGCTTTTATCTCTATCTCTATCGTAACCATCTCTTTCTCTTATTCATTGTTTGATTCAGCTTTTCATGTTATCAGTGCTATGTCTGCAACAGGATTCAGCTACCTCAATGTCCAGAGTTTCCCAGGCAACATAAAACTATTCTTTGTCTTTTTAATGTTTATCGGCGGTGCCAGCTTTTCGACAGCAGGTGGAATAAAAATCTACAGATTCCTTTTACTTTTCAAAATAACCAAAAAAGCCATAACCGATACCATCACACAGCGAGATACCACAGTTAAACTCTTTGACAAAGAATACACAAACGCTGAGCTAATACAGGTTGTAGTGATGGTTATATTAACGGCGATCATCATACTTATTTCATCACTCATAGTAAGCTCATACGGTAACCCACCTATGGACTCAATTTTTGAAGTCACATCCGCCATAGGTACCTGCGGTTTAAACACAGGCATAGTCGGCCCAACCATGTCAATTGAACTTAAATGGCTTTTTGTTTTATTAATGATACTTGGAAGAGTTGAAATACTAGCATTTTTCATAATGTTTTCAAGAGCAAAAGAACCAAAAGAAATTTGGTCAACAAACTAAAAATCATTAACCCTTAAAATGATATTTATCTTTTTTATAACGAATCAAAGATGACACAAAAGGGATGTCAAACAAAATATTACCAATCAAGATAACAACACCTACCATTAGATGACCATCAAGATCTGAGACACCAAGGGCGTATCCTCTACAAAACCAGTCATAAACAAAAAAAACACCAACTAGCAAAGGTAAAACAATAAGCATAGGTGTAAAGAAAATCTCTGATTTAACAATTTTCAAATCATCGTAATCAGTTTTCAAATACTCTTTATTTTTGTCACCCATATTTTTCACCAAGGCATAGTTACAGGATAAATTATTATTTTATCTGGTAAACTAAAACCAACATAACCTGCACTAAACCGTATTATCAACAACAAAACAGCTGGTAACATCTGAACCATAAAATCATCATCAATCCACCAAAATTTTTTAGCCTCACCAACAACAGCACCAAAAGCACCAACAACAGAAACAAAAAACATAACAAAAAAATCCGTTTTATACCAACCAATCAAAAAGAAAAGCATACAAACAAAAAAACCAACAACATAAGCATTTTTATGACCAAAACGAGAACGCATCTCACCAATAACAGGGTCACCAACAGATGCACATAGAATACATGGAACTGCTATCTGCTGTGGAAAATACAACAACAAAGCAACAACAGCGACACCAAAAAACAAATAGCTACCAACCCTGTTCTTCTCATACACTCTAAGACCAAAAAAATGGTTACTACTAATTTTGCCTTTTATCCTCAAAAACTCTAGGATCAATAGTATAACAAGTATTAAAAATGGTACCCAAAATTTTAGTGAATTAATCCAATCAACATCAGGTAGTAAATAATAAAACAAAAAACAGGCACCAAACGCATGGAAAACACGCCTGTACCAATGAACATCAAACTCTATAGCATTAATTTTATTCTTTGTTTCCTCAAATTTACCAACAATTTTTTCTACAGACGCTACATGTCTTTTCATAATCAAATTTCTCTCATTTTTTTTCTGATTTTTTTTTTAGAAGATTAAACTCAAAATGTTATTTACCAAGAGTCATAACCCCCTGTCTACTACCAACTATCACTTCATCAACCAAACCAATAAACAAACCATTCTCAACAACACCAGGGATATTATTAATATCTTTTTCAAGCTGCTCAGGTGAGTCTATTATCTCAAAATCGCAGTCAAGAATATAGTTCGAGTTGTCTGTTAGATATGGATCGTTCATTATTTTTCTAAGTTCAACATTGCAACCAAATTCTTCAAGAGCTTTTTTTGTTGAAGACCAACCATACTTCAACACTTCAACAGGTAACGGAGAATTAACCCCCAAAGCCTTAACAATTTTTGTTTCATCGATCACTATGATTTCTTTCTTAGAGTGAAAAGCGACGATTTTCTCTCTTGTCAAAGCTCCTCCTCCACCCTTTATAAGATTGAGGTTTGGGTCTACCTCATCGGCACCATCTATTGTTATATCAATAACAGGGTTTTCCTCAAGATCAGTGAGAGGTATGTTGTATTCTTTAGCTAATTTTTTTGTGTGCATAGACGTTGGTATCCCTTTTATGTCAAGACCATTCTTCACCATCTCTGCGATCTTCCTTATTGTATACTCCACCGTAGAACCAGTTCCAAGACCAACAATCATACCATCCTTAATGTATTCTGCTGCTTTCTCTCCGGCTATTTTTTTCATGTCTTCTTGTTCCAAGAGTTCACCTGACCGTGTAATAGTTTAATAGTACAAAAATTTATACTTGATATCATAATTACGTTTCAGCGGAACTATGTTAGGAAAATGTGATGAACACGGTTATTACCGTGGAGAAGCGTGTCCTGTTTGCAACAAAAAAGGTAAATTTTTGATGGATGACCGTGAACTTAATGCGCTGAGTCGTATCATGGCTGGTGCTTTACGTCATTTCCCGGAGAAACTTGGTTTGATGATGGATGGTAGAGGATGGGTTGATATCTCATCCTTTATAGCAGCATTAGGTACATCAAGATCAGGTTTTGATTGGTTACGAAACTACCATATAGAAGCATTGGTAGCCACTGATGAGAGGGGTAGATACCAAATTGATGGTGGTATGATTCGCGCTAAATATGGTCACACCGTGGATGTGAACCTCGATGATTTACCTCTGGCAGATGTAGATGAATTATATTATCCGGTTACTGAGGAAGAAATCGATATGATAATTGAAGGTGGTCTTCATCCGACTGACCGTAAAAAAGTGCATCTTAGTAGTAGTATAGAAAAGGCTATCGAGGCAGGGCGGGTTAGGACAGAAAAACCATTGATTTTACGCGTTGATGTAAAAAAAGCTATGAAAGATGGAGTAAAAATATACCACGCAGGGAAAGATGTTTATGTAACTGATAGCATTGACGCTAAATATATATCAAAGGTTGATCAATCAGAGATCAAGAAGTTAGAAAAAAAACTTTAATAAATATTATTTTTTATGCCGATGACCCTCTTATTTTTGGGCTTGTGGCTCAGCTAGGTAGAGCAATCGGCTCTTAACCGATGGGTCAGGGGTTCGAATCCCCTCAAGCC
>JARYMC010000103.1 GCA_029907305.1 Candidatus Thermoplasmatota archaeon | reverse complement strand
GGTGCGCCTGCCCAGAAGCAAAAATGTTTGTTAGAAGAAAAATAGCGCGATTCACCCCCATACTAAAGTCTGGGTATTTCTCGCTCACAAAATGTTAAAAAAAATTTATTAAGAAAAAAATAATTCAGCCTATAAAACATGAAACTAAGATAAATCCCATAGATTCAATAACCGATAAAGCAGGTGCAATACTTGGGTTAGTTATACTGGGAAGTTGCATAGCTGGTTTAGCTATCGCCACTTATATTGGTGTTCAGATGTGGATGATATCACTAGGTTTTGTACTCGCACTAATCATTATCCTTTTATTGAGAGACTCGTTGCATGCGATTATGAGAAAACATGTTAGTAAAAATCATTTTGTTGTTGCACCTACATTAAAAAAGATGCCTGTCGGTATCATACCGTTTGTATTAGCATTGTTTATCACAGTTGAGGTGTTACGAATTTATGGGGTAACTGCTGACATAGGTTTTTTCTTTAAAAGTATCTGTGGCACGTCTAACACTTCAACAGTTTTTGTGTATGGTATATCATCTGCGTTTTCTGCAAACATACTAAACAATATACCTATGACGGTTGCATATGTTCCAATGGTTAGTTTAGCAACACAAACTAATGTTTTTCCAGCTGTATTAGCAACAACTATTGGTTCCAATCTGGGTGCTAATATTACACCAATAGGTGCATTGGCTGGTATTATGTGGATGAGTATACTCCGTGATAAAGAAGTGAAGATATCTTTTAAGGAGTTTGTTAAACATGGTTTTATAGTAACACCGGTGACTCTTTTAGCATGCCTTGGAGTACTGGCATTTGAATTTATGCTGTTTTAAAAAATAAAGGCGAAGGGATTATATCCACGTTTAAAGATTACAGGGCTCATACCACAAAAAATAAGGTTACTAGAAGAATTGGTGAGATGATATGAATAAAACATTGATTGCTCTTGGTGTGGGGATTTGGGTAATCATGCTTATATTAAATTTTATACTTAGGGGATCATTGGGTGCTCAATTAAATTGCGATGAAATTGCTGCGACTCTTCTACCTTTAACTATAATAGAGATCGTAGCGTGTATAATAACGATAGTTGGTATTTTCAAAAATGATTAAAAATTAGGGGCATACGTCATAAAATATAATTACTATTAGTTAATATTAGAAAATTGTTGGGGGATAAAATCTTATGAATAAAAGGGTATTTGTGTTATTTTTGTCGGCATGTATACTAATAACTAGTATAAGCTTAGCTAGTGCATATGAAAATAAAAAAAAGAGTGTTACCATCGATGAGATGATTCAAAATAGTTCAAATATACTCAGTGGCGATTATTACGTTCAATGGGTTATGAATTTTGGTTCTGACTGGCGTTATGGGGCTCGTTATGAGGGTCCTCAGCCTATAGGTGACTGTGACAATGATGGTAAAAACGAGTTTATTCTAGGTGGTAGAGATGGCAAACTTAGGATCATGGAGTGGAATGAATCTAAACAAACATATTTAGAGATGCATACGCTTTTTTGCCCATCTTATCCTTTTGACAAAAATGATGCTGGTGGTTTTGCTATAGGCGATATCACAAATGATGGAAAAGATGAAATCGCTGCTTCTTGGCCTGCCTCTATTTATAAATGGGTTGGTGGAAAATACAAGGTTTTAGGTTGGAATTCATGGATATTCAATAGAAATGGTGGTAGCGCTGATTGCTACATTGGTGATTGTGATAATGATGGTAAGAATGAGTTAATCATGTCAGGTGGTCCTATGAGTGAGGGTAGTTCTGTTCCTGAGATTGTGATTTTTGAATGGAGTGGGTTAAGGCTTGTTAAGGTAGCTGAGTGGGATGATCTTGGTGTTAACGGATTTGTTTACATGGCTGGTCTCGGTGATGTTGATGATGATGGTGAAAACGAAATTGTATGTGGTACGGCCCACAAGGTCGTGGTTTTAGATTGGAATAAAAATAGTAAAGAGTTTGAGGCGACCACCATTAAAACAACCTATCCTGAGGGGTATCCGTTTGCTTGTGTCTGTAAGGATAGCGATATGGATGGTAAGCTTGAGATACATGTTGGTTATTACTCCCCTACCATCACTATTTTAGAATGGAATGGAGTAGGTTATGTGCAGAAATTTGAGAAGACTTGGCCAGGTGAAGGTGTTTTGATAGAAGCTCTTGATGTTGGTGATGTTGATGATGATAGCATAGCTGAGGTATGTGCAGGAACCAATAGGGTACATATTCTTCAATGGAATGGTTCTACTTATGTGGAGGAGGCTGTGTTGCCTACCTTCGGTGATTTAGCTGTTTTGTCGATTGGTGATTGTGATAATGATGGTAAGAATGAGATTAACGCTGGTTCAGTTATGGTGGAGCATGGTCAGGATTTCATGTCGTGGGTCTATAAATACGAACCAAATTCAAAACTAAAGGTCATTTCTTATCAGCAAAATCTCGTTAACGGAGATGATGATATTGGAATGAGCTGTTCAATGATGGCTGGTAGTTTAAACGTGAAAGTTTGTAGCTCTGTTCTTGGTAAAAAACTTGGTGATGGATCAATTGCAGCTTGGGATTTAGAAAACAATGTTTGGTATGATGTACAGCCTTTATCTGAGAATCCTTATTCTGAGGATTGGGGTTCGTATGTTAGATATAATCTTCCATCAGGTGAGTATCTTCTGAGGGCAAAAGTGGAAGGATATAAAGTTCAGGAGACTAATATTACTATTGTATCTGGCCAAGTGACGTCTTATACGTTTAATTTACAGCGTGATTTAACAATTAATAGTTTATCAACATCAATAGCTCAGTATGGTAGTTCATCAAGCGTCAAAAAGAATTTACAAAATAGTAGTTACCAACAATTAAATCAAATTATATGTAAGATAAAAAACTTCCCTCTTTTTTTGAACCATATTTAACTGGTGAGACAATTAGCTAAACGTTCTCTATAATGAGCGATAAGAAAGCGTATTATTAGTTCTAACTTATAATCACGGAAATTTAATCCCCCGTGAACAACCCCTAGCATTATATCTGCTAGTTTATCATTTTTACTTGCTAGTTTAACAAGATATTCGACATTACCTCTGTAAGCTGGTAAGCGGAGGAACTCATATATGTCTTTACCAAAATCGTTCATCCATTTTGTTTGATAGGATGATAAAAACGTTTCACTGACATCTTCTTTTTCCAGTGACTCAACAATGACATCTGCAGCTGTTTTACCTGATGACATAGCATAATAGATTCCCTCCCCGGTTAACGGGTTTATAAAACCAGCAGCGTCTCCACATAAAAGCACTCTTTCCGAATAAGTTTTCCTTAGAGGACCTATATGGAGAGCACCACCTTTGCATCTACCGATTTTTAAATCATCTGGTATTATGTTGGTTTTCTTAAGAACCTTAATATATTCTTTATAAACCTGGGATAGGTTTGTTTTAGATTTTGATAATTCATCATCTGGGCTTATTTTACCAACACCTATATTCAAATGTTGTTTTTTAGGGAAAACCCAACCATAACCTAGTAGACCCTGGAATCTAAGATGTATTGAGCACGCCTTTTCATCACCAAAAAACTTATCAATGGTTTCTTCACCTAGATTATACTGCTGAAACAAACAAACACCGATTCTCCTACCTTTTTTGGGTATCAGGTTCAGCTTATTTCCGATAACGCTCCAGACGCCATCTGTCGCAACAACCAGTTTTGTATCGACCTCTTGTTTGTCATCCAAAACGATTTTTGCTTTTTCTTTTGATATTTTTATGTCTTCAACTTTTTTGCCATCAATAAAATTAGCACCATCATCGACAGCGAGTTGTACAAGCCTACTGTCAAATTTTTCTCTCAGAGTCATACCAACGATGGGGTCATCTTTTTTTATAAATGCTCTATATCTCAGAGAGGGAGAATAAGCATAGCCAGCGTATGAGTATGATTCTATCAAATCTCTATTTTTGATATATGGGAATCTTTCCCAAACATGAGATGGTAAACCACCACCGCATGGTTTATCACGTGGGAATTTATTTTTGTCTAACAGTAAAACATCTACTCCTTTTTCTGCTAAATATTTTGCAGCAGTTGAACCAGCTGGGCCAGCGCCGACAACAACTACATCATATTTCGTGGTTTAAAAACCCCCATTTTGTATACTACAGTACTTCGGAAAGTACAATCGTAAATATTTTTAACCTATATAACTTCATTGATTTTTTTGGGAAGATGGGATGAGAAGTACCCTTGAAGATAAGTTAAAAGATGTTATTGTAAAG
>JARYMC010000102.1 GCA_029907305.1 Candidatus Thermoplasmatota archaeon | reverse complement strand
TTCTTTTTTAAATCAAGTAGCTAATTTGTCTTTTAACGTTTTAGGCGCAGTATTATTTCTTGGCATATGTTCAACCGTATTTGGTTACACTATTTGGTATATAGTTCTTGAACATAAGACTGCATCTGAGGTTGGTGTATATCTATACGCTATACCTATTCTTTCGACATTATTCAGCTACTTTCTATTGGATGAAATGATTACATTTTTGTTTATTATCGGGAGTTTCTTTATCATATTTGGTTTGGTTTTAGTTAACTACAAAAAAGAAACTTGAATAAGTCTTTTTATATCCGTAGTTTATTAACAATTATTTGGTGATTTTATTGACTACACTAAAAATTGAGGATAAGATAAGGCTTCTTCTTGCTGAGAAACGTACTTCTCTATCTATGTTACGTACCGCTATAGCTATCTTCACTTTACCTTTATCTGTTTTCACTGTCTTAGTTGCCACCTCAAGTTATTATGATCCTGTTACAATTCTGTATTTTCTTATTCCGCTAGTTGGTTTTGTTTTATTTTTATCTTTTCTTGGCATATACATGGTTTTTAGGAGTTTCAAGAAAATTAGATTGATTGATCACAAGATTGAGGAGTGTAAAAAAGACAAGGAGTTTAGTGATTTAAAAGAGATATTATAGGTATCACTGTATTGGAGTTTATGTGTTTATGACTGAAATGCTGTATATGAAGGATATAGATGGTAACTACATCCGTGAGTTTGATGCCCTAGTTACAAAAAACAAAAATGATTATATTTGTTTGGACAAATCAGCGTTTTACCCTGAGGGTGGTGGCCAACCCAGCGACACTGGTTTTATTTCATGGGAAAATAACAAATCTATCGTGAAGATGGTTATCAAGAAAGGCGATGTGGTTAAACATATAATCGATGGTGTTAAACCCTCTGAGGGAACACGTGTTCATGCTGTAATTAATTGGGATAGAAGATACAATCATATGAGGATGCATACTGCGCAGCATATAATTTCAGGTATTGTTTTTGATGAATATAATGCTAGGACTGTTGGTAATCAAATATACGCTGATCATTCCAGGATAGATTTCCATCCAGTTAATTTCACCGACGATGACATAAAAAATATTGAGAACAAGTTTAATGATATTGTTAGTCGCAACATACCAGTTAAAATTTATGAGGGGACTCGTGAGAGTCTTGAAAAACGTGTTGACCAGCAGCGTTGCAACCTTGATTTGTTACCTAAATCAATCAACAGATTGAGGATCATAGAAATTGAAGGTTTTGATATCTGCCCCTGCGCAGGTACACATATAAAGAACACTAGTGAAATTAAAGCAATGAAAATAACTAAAAAGGAGAGCAAAGGCGAGAACAGGGTTAGAATAACATACACGTTACTATGATTCTTCGTAGTTTATCTCTAATTTTTTAATTTCTTTTACGCCCTTAAGTGTTTTTAGCATACCATATATGGTGTTTTTTATGAACTTTTTGGTAAACTCGTTTAATTGTATATTTTTATCGTTGACTTTAATCTCTAATTTCTCTTTAGAACCTTGTTTTTGTTGCTCTATCTGTTTTTTAATCAAACCAAACAATTTGTTGAAATCACCTTTATAATGATGTATAGTGTTTGGTCTTTCTGGTATATCTCCTATTCTTATTTTTTGTGTATTTCTATCATTTGCTCCTTCAACTAATATAATATCGTAAATTCCTAGAGTGCCAATGTTTTTTATTATTTCATCTAAATCCTGTTTTCTTTTTATTATTATATCTGTTTCATTTTGTGATTTTAGTACCGCTAGTCTAGCCCCAGCTTGTGTAAATATATAGGTATCTTTTCCTTTGATATCCATCGTAGTTTTTTTATCTGTCATTTTTATGACCGCTGTTTTGTATCCTTGTTTTTCTAGTTGTTTTATTATCCTTATGATTAAACTAGTTTTTCCTTTTTTTGAGTAACCGTAGAATCCAAAAACTGCAGGATTTTTCATTAACATCACCTTTTTTAGTTTTCAAGTAGTTATGTTTTGTGTTTTTTATTCTTTTTCTGAATGCTTTATATCAGTGTTCTTTATTACCTGTGAAATAATAAAAGGGTTAAATTTTAATGAATGAAAAAAACAAGATATTATCTACAGTCAGTGTTTATCATGTTTTGAACGATGGAATCATCTGCGTTGTTCCATTATTATTTCCAGTTTTCAAAGTTTTATTTGATCTAAGCTACACGCAAGTAGGTTTTATTACTGGTGCTGGTTTATCGGTTACTCTTTTTGGCCAGCTTGCTATCGGCAGGATCGCTGACTGCAGGAATTTCAGGATTTTTTTTGTCAGTTGGAGTATTGTTGATGTGCCTCAACATGATCTTATTGACTAGAGTGGAAGGTTTTTTGACTCTGCTGTTTTTTATGTTGTTTCTACGTTTCTCATCTAGTTTCTTTCACCCGATTGGCATAGGTTGGATTTCCAGGACTTTTAAAAAAGATCGTCTGGATTGGACTATGGGTATTCAAAGTGGCTTTGGTGATCTTGGCGCCTTTTTTGCAATTTTTACAACACTTTTTATTGCTGATTTAAGTGGTTGGAGAATGCCCTTGTATATTTGGTGTATCATCGGTGTTTTAATACTCATATTCGGGCTTTTTATAACCTCTGAGGTAGATAGCAGTTTTAATAAAAACAACGATAAAAAAACTAAACAGAATCTGAGCGAGGCGTTGGATGAAGCTTGGACGGTTTTTAAAAATGTTAAGATATTGTTACCAGCATATATCTTAAGTGGAGTAGCCTGGAGTATTTTTATTAATTATTTCCCCTTGTTTTTAAGTGAACAGACTAGTCTTTCACTTACTTATATCGGTCTTTTAACTACTTTGTGGATTGGCGTTGGAGTTGTAGTGTCGTTTTCTTATTCGAGAATCCAAGGTTTTTTTGGTAGACGTACAGTCATATTTTTTGCTTATTTCATTATGGGAGTTTCAGGTTTATTAATTGCTATGTCTATCAACATTTTTTTTATTATCTCCTCTGTTTTTTTATTAGGGGTTTCTACTTTTTTGACTTACCCTGCTCTGTTTTGTTTTACTTCAACTGTTACCGATGAGACTATGGAGAGTAAAACCTTTGGTTATATTTTTACTGTTCAGCTTGTTGGTGGTACTCTAGTAATGTTCATCAGCGGTATCTTGTCAGATATTTTTGGCATATGGGTACCTTTTGCTATATTAGGTGCTTTTGGAGTATTTGTAACTATTTTTCTATTGTTTTATCGCGGTAGATCGCTTGTTGGAGAAAACGAGAAAACAGATGGTGTGTTATCGGTTGTTGATGAATAAACCATATGTTGCTTTGTTTGTATCTATTTTTTCTGTTTCTTTTGCCGCTATTTTGATTGTTAGTCTAGAAAAAGGTTTTGGTACTCCTCCATTGTCTATTGCTTTTTTTAGGTTGTTGTTTACTTGGTTTTTGATTATGCCTTTTGTTTTGCTTCGTAAAAAGAGTAGGTGTGAAATTGTTGATTTGAGTAGAAGAGATGTTGTTTTTATGTGTGTCATTGGTCTTATTCTTTCTGCTCATTTTGCTTTTTGGGTTACATCTCTCACTAGTACTTCTGTTGCTAGCTCTGTTTTGTTGGTGACTGCTCATCCTATCATTGTTGCTCCTCTTGCGTTTTATCTCTTAAAAGAGAAACTATCTTCTGTTAACATTTTTGGCATTTCTATGTCTGTTAGCGGCGTTATTCTTCTTGTATACGGTAATTATGGTTTTTCGTCTGCTGATACATTTGAGGGAAATATACTTGCTATGCTCGGTGGCGTAGCAGCTGGTTTGTATATTCTTGGTGGCAGGTTGATGCGTAAGAAAATTAGTGTTGTCACCTATGCTTTTATTGTATATGGTGTTGGTACGATAGGTTTGTTTTTCTTTTGTTTGTTTTTTGAACAGCCTGTTTATGGTTTGTTGCTTGAAGAATACGGGATCATTTTGTTATTGGCTTTTGTAGCTGGTATCCTTGGTCATACGTTGTATAACTGGGCTCTTAAATTTATACCAGCATCTGTGGCTTCTGTTAGTCTACTTGGTGAGCCTATTGGTTCAAGTATTTTGGCTTTGTTGTTACCATGGATTGGTCAAGTTCCTTCTTGGTTTACTGTTATTGGTGGTGGTGTGATTCTTTTTGGTATATATCTTACAACAAAAAGTAAAAACGGGAAAACTGTTACTGGATCACATACTTAGAGGCTACATCCCGAAATGAGTCGAAGAATCATCTCTTGAACAATATTTTACTTTGAAATAGATCATAGAACATACAG
>JARYMC010000101.1 GCA_029907305.1 Candidatus Thermoplasmatota archaeon | reverse complement strand
TCATCCCATCTTCCCAAAAAAATCAATGAAGTTATAGGTTAAAAATATTTACGATTGTACTTTCCGAAGTACTGTTTTTTATAAAAAAAATAATTGGGAAAGGGTTTTTAGGCTATGCCTTCTAAACGGCTCATTATGTTCCATATCAGGGTTCTGCCATGGAGTGGTATGTTCGGGTCGTTTGCCAGCTCATCTAGCCTCTGTGTAGCTGTTGCAACCCTGACATCTAGTGGATCTGTTTTTTTTAGTAGTATGTTTTTTATTTCCTCGGCTCCTCTTCTTATGTTTCTTGGTATTGAGTTATCCTCGTTAAGCATATTTAGGCCGTCGCATACCTGCATGATTTTATCATCCTGTGACATGGAGTTCACCCTCTTACGCATCAACCGTGTAATACGATAGGGGATAAAAATATTTGGGCTGATATATTTAATCCTCTAGGTACCTTGTGTTTATTATTTCTTGTATCTCAGCTGCTATGTTTTTTCCTATGCCCTGTATCTCTCTTAGTTCTTCTTCTGAGGCGTTGATTATGTCTTTTATGCTGCCGAAGTGTTCTAGTAGTCTTTTTGCTAGCACAGCTGACACGTTTGGTAATCCTTCTACTATGAACTGTTGTTTTTCTCTTATTGACATAGGTGTTTTTTCTCCCCTGGTTGCCACAGGTTTTTTTTCTTCTCTTTGTTCACGTGCAGCTATGATGTATAGTAGGTTTGCTGTTTCCATTGGGTTTCTGGTTGTTATCACCGGTATGCCGAAGTCTACTATTATAGATACTATGCTCCCGTATATCGCATTGTGGCTTATGTTTCGTTTTGTTAGTAGTCCTTCTCCTTCTATTATCATTATTGGTCTCGGGTAGGCGTCTCTTAGTTTTGCTGTTTGTTTGAATAGTTTACCGTCTATTAGCGATTCTAGGTAATCATCCACGGTTTTTCTTTCTACTCCTATCCTTGTTGATAGTACGTAGTCGCCTGTGTCTAGTTGTTGTGCTTCTATGTTTGCTTCTTTTAGCGAGAGGTTTTTTGATACTGGTGAACGGTATTCACGGTGGTCAACTATTATTGTTACTTGTTTCTGTTTTTTTTGGTAATCTGTTAATGTGGTTTGTGTGTTTATGTTTTTATGGTATAGTGTTTTTGTGTCCTCGAAATGTTTATTTAGCTTTGATCTAAGCAACTCTAGTTGTGTTCTCATCTGTTTTTCTTTTCTTTTTGCTGCCCAGTAGTATGCCTCGTCTTGTGTGTCTTTTGTTATTAGTATTATCACGTTCCCAGGCATTTTACGTCCTGTTCTACCCCTTCTCTGTATGGTCCTTATCTCTGATGGTATGGGTTCGTAGAATACTACTAGGTCTGTTGATGGTATGTCTAGTCCTTCTTCTGCTACGCTTGTTGCTATAAGTATGTTGTATGTGTCTTCTTTGAATTGTTTTATTATATTGGTTTGTTGTTTCTGCGTTAGTCCCTTGTCCTCATCTCTTTCTGCTTGTCCTATGAACCTTACTGGTCTAGCGTTTTCTATATGTTCTAATTGCTTTAGAAGATGGGATGATGTGTCGCGGTAGTGTGTGAAAACAATGATTTTTGAGTCTGGTTTGTTTTTTAGTTGCTCTCGTACTATGTTTACTATCTCCTGTACCTTTGGGTGTTCTATGTCTAGTGATTTCACGTACGCAACAGCCTCTAGTATGTTTCTATCTGACATTATTTCTCTTGATGCTTTGCTGCTGTCCTTTGATACAGCTTCTTTTCCTAGTCTCTGGAAATAGTTTTTTAGTGCGTTAACACCCTGTGTTTGTAGTAGTTCTATCGCGTAGTATATTTTAAGTGCAGCGTTCTGTGCTGAGGCTGCTTTGAAAAGTATACTTGGTGGTCTCATACTGGTTTGCAGCTCAGATTGTATCCTTTTTTGCGTCTCTAAAAGTTTAGTGCGGTTTATTAATGATACCGATGATGATTCCAGGAAACCTGCGTCTTTTAGAAACTGCAATCTTTCTGACAAAGATTTTTTTAGCAGCTGCAGTGTGTATGAAAAATCTTTTGGGAGTGGTATTTCTCTCCATGTTATTTTCAGGTCATATACATATGGTCTGACATCCGGGTCGTATTTTGTTCTGATCTCTATGTTGTTTATGTCAAGGTTTTTGCATACCTCTAGTATGGTTTGTACGTCGTTTCCTGGTGACGCGGTCATACCTAGTACCAGCCTGTCTTTTTCCCTCTGTTTCTGGTACATCTCTGATACGTAAACGTAGGCGTAGTCCCCAACTGCGTGGTGTGACTCATCATATATTATTAGTGAGACGTCTTTTAAACTAATTTTTTTTGATATAAGATCGTTTTGTATAACCTGCGGTGTTGAGACTATTATCCTGCTGTTCTCCCAGGTTTGTTTTCTTTTTTCTGGTGACACCTCACCTGTGAAAACCGCTATTAGTTCTTCGTTTATTGTAAGGTTTTGTTTCAGGTATTGTGCGTGTTGTGTAACAAGTGGTTTTGTTGGTGCTAGGAACAGTATCTTGTTGTTTTGTTTTTGTAGTTGTTTTGCTATTAGTATGAGTGCTATCACTGTTTTTCCCATGCCTGTTGGTAGTACAACTAGCGTGTTTTTTTTTGCTGCTGATTCAGCTATGTTTATTTGGTATTCCCTACGTTCAATGGTGTCTGGTTTTATGAATTCTTGTTTTATGTACACAAAAAATGGAATGCGAATTAGGTTTTAGTATATTTTGGGGTTTTGTTGTTTTTAAAACTAAATGCTTATAAACTATGTTGTTTATCCATCTTTTTGATTTGATATGTTTATGTTTGGTGTTGAAGTCCCTCTTTGGGCTTTTTTTATATTAGCGATAATCGTGGTTTTTGTTGTTTGGAAGCTTATAAAGTTTGCTTTGATTGCTCTTGTTGTTGTGGTTTTGTTCCTTATAATACTTTTTTGTCTTGATGTTTTCCATGTTTTTGATATGATCCAGGGTTTTTTATCGAATTTTTTGTGATAATTACACTTGCATTTTAATAATATACAAGGTTTTGATAAAAAACTTTATAGCCTTTGTCATTATTTATGGTAATAAAAGAGGTTGGATGTGGGTATGGGTGAAAATATAAAGGGGCCTGCTCATAGTTTAGATGCAAATGAACTTGATACTCTTTTGAAGTTGTACTCATATGAGGATGGTGTTGTTAGGGGTCTTTCTGGTTTTGATTTTGATGATAGGGTGCTGCATGATTTAGTTGGTAAGAATCTGATCAGTGTTCGTTTTGATAGCGGTAGGGGTGTTATTTCTCTGACTGACATTGGTGCTAGTATCTGTGGTTCTGTTATGACTGATATTGTTCGTGGTAAGGCTGATGAGTTTAGGGATAGGGTTAGTATGTTGCCTAGTCGTGCTGTTGGTTGTTTGGTTAATCGTGTTATGTGGCATACCACTGATGGTCCATGGTTTGAGCGGGTTTTGCTTATGGATCCTAGGATGCAGAGGTTGATGAAGGAGTTCCTTGGTGTTGTTGATAGCCTTGATTTGGTTTGGGATATGGGTAAGGAAAAATGTTTTTCTCCTGAGGTTAAACAGTTTTTGCGTGATGAGTTCAGGAGCGTACCTGGTCTTTCTCCTGTTGAGGAGGTTTCTTTGAAGAATTTCTTTTTCTTCCATGTTTATGCTCAGGATCAGAGGAACTTGATTGTTTTTGATAGAAACGGTGAGGAGTTCCGCTCCATGGTTTTTGATAGTGGTGATAGTTTTTTGTCTGGTCGGTGGAACCCGTTGGATCAGCTGGAGCCTAGGACTCTTTTGTCTGACCTAGGGTTGGATAAGGAGGAGGTTCTTGGTTTGTTGTTTGATATGCAGGGTAAGGGTTTTGTTACTGAGCATCGTAACCGTTTTGCTAACCCGTTTTTTGGTGATGAAGGGAAGATTTTTGTTATAAAGGATTCCATTGGTTATATGGGTTTTATTTATGAGAGGTTTTTGTCTCCTGTTGTTGATTCTCTTTTGAGGACAGATGAGTAGTATCGGTTTGTGTAAAAAAAAAACAGCCGATGCCGATATGCATTAGATAGGTTATATTGTATTATCATGAAAATTGGTTGGTGCCTGTTTCTTTCTTCTGTTGGTGGTATTTTTTTGTTTATTTGTCTTCTCTTTATATACTATTTTTCCTGAAATGGCATTTTTACACGAAAAGTATATAAACAATGACAGACAAAGTATACCATGTTAATATATAACAATGAGGGATGGTGAAAAAAAATATGGAGATATTAATTATTGGTGCTGTTGCAAGTGCTGTTGCAGCAACTATGGCAATATGCCCAGGCATATGTCCTTT
>JARYMC010000100.1 GCA_029907305.1 Candidatus Thermoplasmatota archaeon | reverse complement strand
AGTTTGGACTCCTATACATCGACTACTAACCATGCGTCGTAGGAAGCTCCGCCATTTATGGCGGAGAGGATGTCACAAACAAGATACAGTAGAATCATGTTTACTAAACCAGCGACAATTGCTGGCAGGAACATCCATTTGAAGTATTCATCAAAACGAAGGTCAAAAGCTGCTGCAAGTAATATATTTGTTGGGTTTCCTATATAGAGCATCATACTCCACGTGTTGGCTGCAAAGAATTCGGCGATGAGATATAGTTTTGGGTCTATTCCTGCGTTTTTTGTAAAATAGTATATAAATGGTGTAAATGTTAGTATAATTATATCATTTGATGTAAATATTGTTAGGTATAGATACAGTAATATAAAGAGAAAAAAACAATTTTCTGCCATCGTTACCAGCAAATCTCAATGCTAATCTGGCGCAGTACTCAAAAAATCCTGTTATATCAAGGAAGATACTCATAAAAACCATCGATAAAAATAGTATCAAAATACCAAATGGGTTAAGACCGCCTTCGCCTTCTAGCCCCTCTATAATTTGGGAGAAATTGAGTATCCCAAAAATTATGATTAATATTGGTCCTAGTAGTGCGCCTAGGAAATATGTGTCTATTTTTACTCTTCTTAATCCTAGTCTTACATATAAATAGGGTCTTCTTAGAATTAGATATATCGTGATTATGCATGATGCTAGGAATATTAGTTCTACTAGTAGTTTCCCATCCATTATTTTTACCGTTATCTTGTGATTGTTATTAAATCTTTAATATACTTTTTAAAATAAGGCCATCCCCTGGGAGAGATAAATGGTAGATACCATATATCTCCTATCTCTCCCGCCTCAGATTGAATGACAGCGGGCAATAAATGCCCCTTCACCTCTCTGGGCATGTTAATATTTGTCATTAACTCTATATAAATATGTCGTGTAAAAATGTCAAAAATGGAAAAATGATATGTTATAATCCTTGTTCGATTTGCAGTAATGTATTTAAAACACATCTTTGTTAAATGGTATAGCCTCTATTTTAGGAGAATCGGTGAAAAAGTGATCCGTATTTGAACGACGTAGAGGTACAATTTGGGCTCCCGAAACCCACGGGGGCCCAGAATATAAAATGATTAAAAAATATTATCGTTTATTCTGAATCTGTTTTGATACTATCTTTTAGGAATTTTTCTTTTATCTCTTTGAATTTAAGCTCGAGATAGTAATCACTTGATATTACAAATGGATGTTTTAATGTACCTTTTTCAAATTCGTTTTTTAATTCGTTTTTAACCTCTTCTAAAACAGCATCTGTTGTTCTGTTGAATATTAAGTCTATGAAATCATCTATGTAAACATCTGAGTTTTTTCCATTTTTCTCGTACCATTCTATAGCTTCTTGTAATATCTTGTCTTTCATCCTATTCAGATGCTCCTATGTAACATGGATATTTGTTATTTAAAGCTTTTATTTCTTTTTTGGTAACAGATATTTTTTGTTTTTATCTAAATCGAGGAAGAAGTCTGTAACTTCTCTCAGTTTATGTGACGTGGTTTTACCGAATGCTATTACTTCGGTTCTGCAACCTAAACTTTTTGCATGTTCTAAAAGGTCTGAGAAGTCACCATCTCCGCTAATTAGTACTACTGTGTCTAGTTTTGGTGCTAATCTCATAACATCCATAGCTATTCCCACATCCCAGTCTCCTTTTTTTGCGCCACCATAGAAAATTTGTAGGTCTTTTGATCTTACTTCGAACCCCATCTCCATGAGTGCATCATAGAATGTATTCTCATCTTTTACATCTGCTTTTATAACATACGCTATTGCCCTGATAAGTTTTCTATCTGCTATAGCATCCTTTAATATTGTTCTAAAATTTACTTTGCTGTTGTAAAGTTGTTTTGCAGAGTGATACATGTTTTGTACATCTACAAATACACCTATTCTTTGATTTATATGCCTTGATTTTGTCATATAATCTACCTCATAACATTTGTTACTTTAAAAAAACATTGCTTAAACTAAGAATCTTATATAAAAAAATAAGAAAAAAGGGATTAAGAAAAAACCTAAAACCCTTCTTACAAGGTGTTTTTTCTATTGATCCTTAATTTAAAATCTTTTTGGTCGGTGTTTCTGGTAACATTCACGGCAGTATACCGGTCTGTTCCCATCGGGTTTGAACGGAACTTGAGTCTCTTTTCCGCAATCTGCACAAGTTACATCATGCATTTCACGAGGAGAATCAAAGCCCCTTTGCCTTCTATCATTTCTTCTTTCCATTTTATACTTCCTTTTTATTTTTTCGGGCCCCCTCTATTTTTTGGGAGTCTTGTTTTTTCGTAATAATTACTTAGTATATAATCATATGTATAGCTTTTTGTAGCAATCTTTTTGTGTTATAATCACAACATATATATCTACTATATTGTATACTGTTTTTGAGAATTTGAAAAGGTGGGGATATGAAGGGAGTTGAAGAAATTGGCCAAAACGCAGGCAAAATATGGAAAGTACTTAACTTACAGGGACCTCTTACTGAATCTAGATTAATGAACAGTACAATGCTTGACGAGAATCAACTTCATGCTGCAATTGGTTGGCTTGCGAGAGAAAACAAGATTTCCAAAAACGGCTCTTTCTACAAATTGGGTGAAACCAATCTAACTGAGAAAATTGGTGTGAATGCTGGGAAATTGTGGGAAACCCTCGCGAAAAATAATGAAATCGACATCTCTGCTATTGCAAAGTTAGCTAGACTTGATGAAAAAGATGCCTATTCTGCGCTTGGTTGGTTGGCTAGGGAAGATAAAATAGAATCAAAAAATTTGATAAAACTAAAACGCTAATCTTTTAATCACTGTAAATATCGTAATAACCAACTTAATTGCTAATTTGTCAGTTTAAATTATATTTCTGGTTTGCAATCAGGGTGCTGCGAAGTTAATTGTTGTTCCTCCTTATATTGTTTCTATGTTGACATATATCATTCATCAGGAGTGACATGTCCTTCATCAACAAATAATTTCCAAGTACCCTGCAATCAAAATATATATATATTCTTTTATTGTATATACCCCTTTGAGGATGAGGTTACATGAACAACATAATAGAGGAATTTGGTCTAAACGCAGGAAAGGTTTGGCAAGTACTTAATTCACAGGGCGCTCTAACACAAACAAAGATAATGAAGACAGCAAAACTTAAGGAAGACGAGTTTTTTGCTGCAGTAGGCTGGCTTGCAAGAGAAAATAAAATCTGCAGAGAAGGCCCAATGTATAGACTCGGGCAAACGAACTTAACAAGTAAAATTGGTACAAACGCTGGTAAAGTGTGGAATGTACTTTCCAAACAAAAAGAGGCAGATATATCTGCTATCGCTAAATTAACCAAACTCCAACCTAAAGATGCTTATTCTGCGCTTGGATGGTTAGCTAGAGAAAATAAAATAGAAGTAAAGAATGTAAAACCAATCGAACATGAGTTTACCATTTGTTTAAAATAAAATTAAAATAAAAAACTTCTCTCCTCTATTTTTTTAATTTAAATAACACACATATTTTTTCCTTAAATTTTGTTTAATTTTTTCTTCATTGTCTCAATCCAAGATGGCAAACCTTCTACTGTACGAATCATAGCATGTCTAGCAAACAACTCCCTGTATCTTATATCACAAGTAACCCTGTCCTCTAGGTTTTTCCTGATTGTATAACAAAGACGTCCCCCTCGCCAATCCCAGTCAGTTAGAATAATTATCTCTTTGTATTGCTCAGCAATTACATCACAAAAATAAGATAGAGATTTTCCTGTATTAGTACAAAGTATAATGCCTTTGATATCTAGCTTACGAAGAGCTGCGACATCCTTATCACCCTCAACAACAATGGGTACGCTCCTGTTTTTCTCTTGCAACTCCAATAACACTTTTTCAATTTCCTCAAAAGATTTTTTATAATCCATCTAAAGACTCCCTTAATCTCCTACTCACATCATCAACAGAAACACCCTTAACAAGCAATGTTTTTTCCCGGCTTTTCTCCCCTGAAACTATAAATACATTAGTAACAGGTTTATTGAAATATTTTGCAACGGCTTTAATCACATCTTTGTTTGCCCTGTTTTCTTTAGCCTCAGAACAGACTTTTATCTCCAAACATTTCCGCCATGTGTTATAACCTGCAGGGAAAACCACATCTTTAGACTTAGTTTTTACAAAAAGATTAAGAATAGCACCATCACTATGGCTTTTTATTGCATCTTTAAATTCGCTCATATTGATTGGTGCTTTACCATATGTTTTAAATAAATATATTCTTTTGCCCTAGGTGCTGCGAAGTTAATTGTTGTTCCTCCTTATATTGTTTCTATGTTAACATATATCATTCATCATCAGGAGTGGTATGTCCTTCATCAACAAATAATTTCCAAGTACCTTGCCCTATTTCTCAGGCAGCATATAAGCTATGTCATCCCATGG
>JARYMC010000099.1 GCA_029907305.1 Candidatus Thermoplasmatota archaeon | reverse complement strand
ATCTATTTAGATAATGTTTTTTTACCTCCTCTATACCCTCTGGGGCGATAAAAACAAACAAGTTTTTGTTAACAAGTTCTTCTGGTTGGTAACCAAGTAAATTCGCGAAACAGTTGTTAACCTTCTTCAACACACCCCTCTGGGTGATAGCAACGCAATCAGTTTTATCGTCTATAATAAGATTATCCTTGATTTCTTCTTCAACAAGAATTTGATCTTCGGAAGGAATTTCTACGACAATTTCTTTAGTGGAACGAGCTACTTTTTCTTTTGGTTCAACATAAGATTTTATGTAATCTTTAAACAATTTTTCCTGTTCAAATAATTTTTTACTTCTTTCTTCTATCTCATTTTCTAAAGCCTCGAGTTTTTTTGTTTTTGATTGAATATCATCAAATAAAATCTGCAAATTTTTAAGGAGGTTATCAGGAATTTCTTTTACTTCTGAAATTTTATCAGCAGCAGTAACTATTTTTGGTTGTACATAACTTGTTTCATATATTGGGCTGACGGTTTTAGTTTCTACAAAAACAGGCTTCTTTTTACTTTCCAGTAATAGTCTGTCAGGTTCTTTTCCAGGTGTTACAAAACTCAAGATCCTCCTGTGATCTACAAGGACTATAACCAAGAAAAAACCAAATACCACATAATGCAAAACATAGGATGGGCCAACATCATTTAACATGATACTTAATCCCAAACCCGATAGTATTAAAGAGGTTGGTATATACGAGTAAATTAAACTCCGCCTGGTAGCCTTCACATGCAGGTACGTATCAAAAAGGATAACCATATAGGATAGGAATATTAGTTGTAGGCTATTCAATCCAGATAACAGATGGAATGGAGTCATCTCAAATATAAAAGATGGTTCATAGGCTGCTCTTAAAAAAAATATAAAAACAAATTTAACAGAAATAAAAATAGATAAAAATACAAAAAAGAAGCATGTGAAAATCCAGGGGCGATCTCTATATTTCTCCATAAACAACCCCTCTTTTTTCCAAAACCCTTTTCTTCTTAAGATAGTATATTGCGCCAGCTAACCCAATCGTTATCGCTATTATATCCAACATATATGGCGGGACCACCAATGTTATTATACCACCAAATCCTGGTATAACTATGTTGTTGCCACTTCTCATTGCCTCTTCAGTGTTATAATATATGTACGCCTCTGCTGGATTTGAACCCTGTCTGTCTTGTATCAAAACATGTATACCCGTGAACCATGTTTTTTTGAAAACAAACCTTATTTCAATGTCACAACGCTCATCTATTGTTTCCTTTTTGTTTGATTTATTGTATAAACATTTCTCTTTTACTAAAAGATTGTTTCTTTCAGGTATTTCACTGAACTCATTTATTTCAACATAGGATTCCAAATTCTTGTATTGTCTAAAAATAAACTTAGACACCTCTTTTTCATAGTTATAAAGAGTGACACTTACTTCGTATATATCACCCCAGGAGTTATAATCAGAGATTGTTAGGTACACACGCATCAAATCATTTTGTTGCTCGACACGTATATAACCATACTTGGGTGGAACGTTTAGAACCCCTACACCAGCCTGACCAGCATCTACTGTATTAGAAAACAAAAGATTTAAAATGAATGCTATAAAAAACAATTGGATCAGGATTTTTTTCATTTTTTAGGTTTTACCTCCGTTTATGCCTAGAGTAGGAGAAAAACATGTAAATAATAACGACTAAAATCAAACCTATTACAACGATTTGTACTATGCTTAAGGACATTGTAAAAGATTTGCTTTCTGTTGATTTAGGTGGACCAATTGTTATCTGTGTGGTGTAAGACTTTGTTACTCCATCAGCGGTCAACCTATAGTTTATGATACCTGTTTTGCCTTCGCTAACAGCCTCTACTCTCATAGTGATAGTTCGCTCTGAGGAAATTGTTGATGTGAACCTAATTGGTGAAGATGTTTCTGTACCGCCATCTAACAGTTTAAGTAATCTTACGTTTTCTTCATCAGCCCATATCTCTAGACTTACTAGCCCATCACCTGAAACATATGCTTTTATATCCTTTATCTCACCTTCATACATATCTAATTTTTTTAGGTACTGGAAGGTTATACCTGTGTTTTCGATCTCTATAATCTCGTAGTTACTATGCCCAACATGTATTTCGAAGGTGGGGAGATCTATTATAAAAGAACTGTATAAAGTGACGGTGGCGTTTGTGTCTAAAAAATATGTTTTAGGGTACGATCCCTCAACTTGTACATTAATCTTTTTAATACCAGGTGGCCAAGATTCAGAATGAAGAGTTACGTAATGAGTTTTTGTTTCACCCACTGAAAACTTTTTGTTCATCTCATTGATTTCGATGTTATCGTATTGTGAGTAATCGATGTTTACATATAATGGAATGTTCCCCGCGTTACTAAGTTTGAAAAAAGTATTACCCTGTACCGTCATTTTTGTGAAAGGATCAACATAAAATATGATAGAAGAGGGTTTACTAATTGAATAACCTGTTTTTGGTTTTTCAATAACAACATCCTCAGAATGCAATTTATTCTCGTTTTCATAAACCTCTATAGTCCAGTTTTCATAATAACCAACAATATTTGGAAATGTGTCCTTTACACCTATACAAAAACTGTAGGTATCACCGTTTTTAGAACATCTATCACTAATTATATAATCTACACTGTATCCACTTATGTCTGTCCATACATTCATGCTATTTTTATCATATTTCCATTCATAGTAGTTGGTTTCATCTCTAGCACCAATGCTTGGAACTGTATATCCTTTGTATAACCTAAATGTGAATGTGTCTAAACTCCCAGTTCGCGTCGATATATTCACATAATGCCAGATACCTGCAACTATTACAGGTTGATTGAACCTTGTTTGTCTTTTGCCTTCAAGCATGTTTATGTTTATGATTATATTATCAATGGCTGTAACATTTGAAAATATTGAAAATAAACTTGTTATAACTATCAAAAAAACAATAATATTTTTTATGATTCTCATCCCATTCACCTCTCATGTTGTATGAAATTATTTAGCGACCCATCCATAATTCTTATCTATATTAGTGTATTAAAGTTTTTCTTTTAAACATATTTTCAAAAATGCTGTTTTATGGATTAAAAAAGTTATATAAAAATATGAAAAAAAAAGAAGAGGGGGGTTTTTATTATGTTGTAGTCAGATGATATCTTATTGTTGCTGTATAATCACCAGCTATCTGACCAAATGGGATATTACATTTGTATTCTACATCGTTGGTTGTTAAACTTGTACCATTGACTTCCATAGGATGATAGGTTCCGACATCCCCATATAAGTAAATGACATCACCTAAAGCAGTGAAATTAGCAGAGATGTCTTTATCACCGCCACGGACCCACACAGTTTCCCTAGACATATTAACAGTTGGTCCAAGTTTTACATGCGTCAAATTATCGACATCTACAGACAATGAGTAATTACCATTGGAGCGAGTAACAAGTGTTATATTGTTATTAGCAGTAGCAATCTCGCCTGGGTTGCCAACAATTTCTGGCCAGCCTGCACTAACTATTTCACTATAAGAGTACACCCCAAACTCGTCGTTTATCCAAACTATGCTTTTTTGCAATGCACCTTCTCCACTATCTGTAACTGTTATGTTAAAATTCCAGGAGAATAGATCATTTGTAACATTTTTTGTTTTATCCCAAGAACCGTCACCAGGAGCATATCTAAACTGGTAACTAGGAATGAATGAGAAAGACAAATTGCGACACTCAGTGTACCCATAGCTGCCGTAATATGTGTCATTCTCAGTTATCTCCATATAATTACCTTCATTGACCTCACCGCCAACAGGCCACAGCAACCTCCAAAAAGCAGTACCAGTAGTATTCTCATATTGCAACATCATATTTAGGTTACCGCCTAATGTCTGGTTATAGGTAGTATTATCGTCACCATTGTCATACCAAGCTGTTATATTCACGTATTCTATATCATCCCAGCCTTGGTCGCTACTAATATTTATTATAAATCGATACTCGGAAATATTATCTACATCGATTTGATCATTTAGCTTGGAAACCCAAGTACCAGACTGGTTATACTGAAAATCATACCAATTTATCCTTGGTGCAAGTTCTAGTACACTAACCCTCAGCTTAGTTGAATTATACCAAGCATTTCCTATGTCACCAGGGTTGGCTTTACCAAACATTATTATGGTGTGTAAGAAAAAGATATTTGTCAACAAAGAAATGATTATTGCTGATATTATTATAGTTGAAAACACCTTTGATTTTATCACTATTCTCACCTTCCTCTTCTATATCCATCATCGTATGATATGTTAATACATATCATGCCATTTATTCTCTAAGTTGCAATATATAAAGCTATCTAGAAAAAAAGTCAAATTGTAAAAATCATAATTTTGGAATTATAAAAAACAAGATCGATTCTAATAGAGAAAAAAAGGAGGGCGACTTTTCATATGTAGGTCTTTTAATTTAAATGGGTTTTAGACCACACAGGAAATTTAGTCGCAA
>JARYMC010000098.1 GCA_029907305.1 Candidatus Thermoplasmatota archaeon | reverse complement strand
ATAACATTTTTACTGTAAGAATGAGACCTAGTTAATTCTGTCCCAATGCCTACACGCCCGCTTTTTTTAACATTGTTAACTTTATTTGAAATCCAACTACTATAGATTATAAATATTAAAAAATTTGTATAAAATAAAAAAAGATACGGTTAAATCATCTTTCCCATATTTTTCTCTAACTCTATAACTATATATTTAATTACACCTATAAAACAAAAACAACAAAATAATAAATTACTACAACCACTTTATTATAATAGGTATAATATTAAAAATTGATATCACTAATCATATCCTAATCATTACCATTATTTTCCCTTAAAAACAGGTTTTCGTTTTTCTAAAAACGCACTCATGCCTTCTTTTTGATCCTCCGTTTCAAAACTCCTAGAAAAATAGTATATCTCCATCGAGCAGGCTTTCTCAAAATCAACATCCATCCCCTTATTCACCAACGACTTAATAAAAGATGTCTGCACAGCTGATTTACCAGCTATTTTACTAGCTAATTTCTCTGCTTCCTCCATGACTTTATCATCAGGCACAACAATGTTCACCAAACCTATACGATACGCCTCGTTTGCATCAATACTATCACCAGTTAACAGCAGTTCTTTTGCTTTCATACGACCAACAAGTCTCGGAAGCCTCTGTGTTCCACCAAAACCAGGGTGTATACCAAGATTAATCTCAGGTTGCCCAATCTTTGCACTAGCCGCAGCTATACATATATCACAAGCCATCATAACCTCACAGCCACCACCAAGAGCATAACCATTCACCGCTGCAATAAACGGTAGACGTGATTTCTCAATATTAATCAAAAGGTTGTGTCCCATCTCAGCAAACTTTTTTGCCTCAGACGGATCCATATCCTTCATCTGTTTAATATCTGCACCAGCGATGAACGCTTTCCCCTCACCAGTTAATATAGCAACCTTTATGTTTTTGTCCTTCTCTAAATCTTCAACAGCCTTCGTCAACTCAACTATTGTATCCTTATTTAACGCATTCAAATTGTTAGGCCTATTAATTTTTATTATCCCAATACCCTCTTTCTTTTCAACTAATATATTTACGTACGACATTTTTTATCCTCCCTATTTGTTATAGTTGTAAAAACCTTTACCTGTTTTACGACCAAGTTGACCAGCCTGCACCATCTTCTTCAACAACGGGCAAGGCCTGTATTTAGAATCATTGAAACCCTCATACAAAACAGTCATGATATTAAGAACGACATCAAGACCAATGAGATCAGCAAGCTCAAGAGGCCCCATAGGATGATTCATACCAAGCTTCATAACATTATCAATGTTCTCAACAGAGCCAATTCCCTCCATATAACAATAGATAGCCTCGTTTATCATAGGCATCAAAAGACGGTTAGAAACAAAACCTGGTCCATCGTTTACCTCAACAGGTGTTTTACCCATTTTTTCAGAAAGCTCTTTTATTAACTTGGTTGTCTCATCATCTGTTTTAAGACCACGAATAACCTCAACAAGTTTCATAAGAGGAACAGGGTTCATAAAATGCATACCAATGAATCTCTCAGGTCTACTAGTAGCTGATGCAAGATCAGTAATAGGTATAGTTGAAGTATTAGAAGCAAAGACACACTCTTTTTTACAAATACTATCAAGCTCTTTGAACAACTGTTTTTTCGCTTGAACGTTTTCAAAAATCGCCTCTATTATTAAATCAACGTTTTTCAAATCATCAAGTTTTGTAGTACCTTTTATATGACCAAGAATCCTCTTTTTATCCTCAACTGTCATCTTACCTTTCTCAATACTCTTGTCAAGAAACTTCTCAATCTTACCCATACCTTTTTTAACAAAATCATCAGTGGTATCGCGAATGATTACATCAAAACCAGCTTGTGCAGCAACAAGAGCTATACCATGTCCCATTTGACCAGCACCAACAACACCTAGTTTGTTAACCTTCATTTTCATTTTCACCTCTCAATTACCATTGAAACAGCGTGCCCACCACCAAGACAAATCGTTGCAAGACCTCTATTTTTATTGTACTGTTTCATAGCATACATCAAAGTTATAAGTATTCTCGAACCACTACTACCAATCGGGTGACCAAGAGCAACAGCACCACCATGAACATTAAACTTCTCCTTTGGTATCCCTACCTCTTTCATCAAAGTAACAGATGCAGATGAGAAAGCCTCGTTATGCTCAAAAAGATCTATATCATCGATTGTTAGATTCATCTTTTTCAAAAGACTTCTAACACCAGGAACAGGCGCCTCCATAACATACTCTGGTTTAACACCAACAGTGTTGTACCCTCTGATTGTAGCAAGTGGTTTAACACCAAGTTTTTTTGCTTTATCTCTACTCATCACCACAACAGCTGACGCACCATCTGTAATCTGAGATGCGTTACCTGCTGTGACAACCCCGCCTTCTTTAAAAACAGGTTTAAGCTTAGCAAGATTTTCAAGAGTCGAATCCTTCCTAATACCCTCATCTTTATCAAAAATAATAGAATCCCCTTTTTTCTGTTTGATTTCTACAGGCACAATCTCCTCTTTGAATTTACCTTCTTCCGTAGCCTTTGCTGCTTTCTCATGACTCCACAATGCAAACCTATCACAATCCTCGCGAGTCACATTATATTTTTCTGCTATAATCTCACCAGTCATACCCATATGAAAATTGTTGTAAACATCCCAAAGTCCATCATTAACCATTGCATCTATTACTCTACCATCAAAAAGACGATAACCAAAACGAGCTTTATCAAGAATATACGGACAGTTTGTCATACTCTCCATTCCACCAGCAATAACAATTTCTGCATCATCACACCTAATCGCTTGGGCAGCAAGTATCACTGCTTTAAGAGACGAACCACAAACCTTATCCACATGGAAAGCACCAGCCTCATAAGGAATACCCGCTGCTATAGCCGCTTGCCTTGCAACATTTTGATTAAGACCTGCAGAAACAACATTACCCATAATTACCTCGTTTACATCAGCTGGTTCTAACCCAGCTCTTTTCACAGCCTCTTTTATAACAATACCACCAAGTTGCGGAGCAGAAAAACCCTTTAAAGCACCATCAAACTTACCCTGGGCTGTTCTAACACCTGAAACTATTACAACCTCTTTCATGTATTTTTTTGCCTCCTCAAAATAACAAGTTCGTTCAGGCAATATAATTCTGATTTAAAACTTTTTCCAAATATTACCTAACATCAACTTTTAAAAAACAGAAATCACCAAACTTAGCCTCAAGCACATCTCCTGCAGCTATCTCACCAACACCCTCAGGAGTACCAGTCATAATAAGATCACCTTTTTCTAGAGTCATAATACCAGAAACAAACTCTATGATACGTTCAACAGAATAAATCATATATTTTGTGTTAGACTTCTGTCTAACCTTTCCGTTCACTTTTAGCGATAAATCAAGGTTGTTAGGATTCTTGATTTTATCTTTTAAAACGACATCACTGATAGGTGCAAAAGTATCAAAACCTTTAGCTATAGTCCAAGGCCAACTGTTTTTCTTTGCTTTATCCTGAATATCTCTAGCAGTAATATCTAAACAAACGAGATAACCAAGAACATAATCCAAAGCATTTTTTTGTGGTACTTCTTTACATTTTTTACCAATAACTATCCCCATTTCAACTTCATGGTGTAAACATTTCGACATCTTTGGAATGATTATAGAATCACCATCGAAAATAACAGAGCTAGCAGGCTTTAGAAAAAGAAGAGGCTCCTCAGTTACATTGGTATGCATTTCCTCAGCATGTCTCCTGTAAGAACGAGCTAAACAAACAATTTTGCCAACCCGTACTTTTTCTCCTTTTTTATCCTTAAAAACGTAATAAGTCATATACAGAGCAAACTATTATCCACTAATTTAAAGTTTTTACAAAAAAATGAAAATAAGAAGAGATAAGATGATTTAGCAGTTAGTAATTATTTGATAGTTATAGTCGAACCAGTTATTGTTTGCTGAATAGCGCTATATTGTTGACTATTTGTTTGGCTGCTGGGTTGACTTTCTGGTGATGGGCTGCTTTGCTGTGAACTACCGCTGCACGGTTTAATTAGAGGATATAGATCTTTGTTGTTTCCACCCAGAATGTTATACGGTGTGTCCCCTATTCCATCTCCGTTTGCATCATCTTCAGTGTAGTCGCTCCAGTAATTTCCTTCATGAATTAGAGTTGAATACCACTTATTATTACAATCCTCTGATGAACTATCATATGCATTGTGCGTATTTTCGATGAAGTTATTATGATATATTTTATTATCTTTACAATATCTCCTTAAAAGAGCATCATAATCAAGATAAATACCGTAATTGTTGTTTTTTATTTTATTATTGGTTATTATATTTTTATTAGAAATATAGAGTAAAATACCGTTGTTGTTTGAGATGGTGTTATCATAAATAAGGTTTTTTGCACCTACAAGAATTATTCCATTTTCGTTATCATTTTCAATATTATTACTATATATAATATTAGAAGAACCCTGTATACTCATGCCTTTTCCATGAGAAACAGTGTTACTAAAAATATAATTTTTATTTGAATATTCAATTATAAGTGTTTTTAAAATATTGTTTGAGATTATGTTTTGTTTACCAAGGAAAATGTAAATGATATCTAAACTGTTTCCAGTAATTGTATTATCTGAATTGTCTCTGTATGAACCTAAACTAAGTAGTCCAATAGAGCCAAGATCATTTGTAGATAAGAATCTGCTATTAGTTATACTTGAGTCCTTTGAGTTATATCCTTCTATACAAAAGTATATTAAATCTTCAGATATCTGCCAGGATTTTAATGTAATATCGCTTATATGTAT
>JARYMC010000097.1 GCA_029907305.1 Candidatus Thermoplasmatota archaeon | reverse complement strand
CCTTTTCTTGGCACATCCCATCTAATAGGAAAAAAATGAATGTTTTTTTCTTTAATTATTTATTTCGGGATGAAGCCATACTTAGAGAAAGATTATAATATATTAAACCATTAGATAAATGAAATCTGTTATATGAGAGATATTAATGAGCTTATAAAAAATAGTGAAAAATACAAGGATGCCCAGGTTCAGAAGTCTTTTGAAAGTAAAAAGAATACTGTGGTTTACGTAACAATAGATAATAAACCACGGGTTTTAAAATGGTATGTGCCAGGTTTAAAGAGAAATATGGAGACAGAATACTCTGTTTTAAAAAAAGGTTTTCCAAAAATATCTATGCCTTCTCCACTCGAGAAAGATGATGAAAACAATGTGATTGTAATGAGTTATATCACTGGTAAAAACCTATGTGATGTAATAAATGATGTATCGGTTTCTATGAGTGAGAAAAAAAAGATTTTGTGCTTGCTAGCTAATTGGTTTACAGCGTTCCATGAGCATTTTAAGACTGAGGATGGTTTTCGTATCCGTGGTGATTCTAATATTAAGAATTTCATCCTAAAAGAGGAAATATGGGGTGTTGATTTTGAGGAATCCCGGGTTGGTAAACCAGTTGAGGACATCGCTAGTCTTTGCGCATCGATTCTTAGCACAGATCCTATGTTTACATCTGAAAAATTTGAGCTTTGCAGAACATTTTTAGATGCTTATAAGAAATCAGCTAAATGGCCTATGGATAATGTAAACGATGAAATAGGTTATGCTCTGCTTGAAAGGATACAGTGGAGACCTGAAGATGAAGAAACTCTTAGGAGATATGCGAAGAGAATAAGAAAACAGGGTTTAAGATAAAATAGAATAATTCTAAGAAATTTAGTCATAATTTTTAAATAGGTTTGATTGCTTCCAAAAACGAGTATTTATGGGGAAGGAAAAATTAATACCAATAATAGCAATAATACTTCTATTAATTGGAATCACATCATCCATATATGTTTACGCGACAAATGCTTCTGTTTCTTCCTACATAACAGAGAAGTCGATTATTGTTAATAATCAACGTTTTACCATAGAACAGATATTTTCTGATTTTAAAATTCATAATATAGCAACGCCAGATGGAGGGAATTTTTCTGGTGTAGCATTAGATGAGTTGATCACTGAGACAGGTATTGATTGTCCTTTGTGTCATAATTACAAAATTATAGGAGCTGATAATTACGAAAAAACTGTAACATGGGAAAACATGCAGCATGGTGTTTTAACAGAGGATGGGACAGTTGCTTTTTCTGATTTAACAAAAGCATTTAGAGTAAAATATGTAATAAAAATCGAGGTGATTTAATAATGAACAAAATGAAACTTATTGCGGGAACAATATTATTTGGATCGTTATGGGGTTTTTCTGAAAACATACTTGGTACATATCTACATAACACCGGTTTACCCGCTGGTTCTATTATGGCTGGTTTGTTCGCTGTTGGTTTTATGGCTATCAGCAGGATACTCTATAAACAGAGAGGTATGCAACTAGGTATGGGTCTCGTTGCTGGAGCTCTTAGATTATTTAACCCGTTTGGTACTTGTTTTATCTGCTCTGCTATCGCTATAATAGCTGAGGGTTTAATATTTGAAATTATATGGTATAAGTTATCTCTCGACTTGAGGATATTAGAAAAAAATACTATGTCTGTTAGCATGGGGATCATCACATCATATTGTTGTTTTGTGGGGGGCTATATTGTAACACAAATATTGACTCCGCTGTTACAAAGCGCTGGGTTTCATGTAGAGAACCTAATAGCATTTATTCCACAGATACTAGCACGTGGACTACTAGCTGCTCTAATCGGAGGCTTTGTTGTACCGGCTGCTCTATTGATAAAGAAAATAGATGTGGCTACTGTTGAAGATAAGTTGTATTACCCTATAACTACTATGATATCTGTAACGTGTTGGTTTGCTGTGATATTAAACACCTTGTTTGTTTTAAAAATAATTTAAAAAAAAGTGAATACAATGGATAAACCTAAAAAAGTTAAAATCTTGAAATTCCACCCTGAGAAATGTAATGGTTGCCTTGAGTGTGAAAAAGCTTGTTCAATGGTTCATTTTAAGACAAAGGATGGCGGTGATAAATCAGCTATTCGTATAATCAAAAATGGTGATAGATATCAGATGCATGTTTGTGATCAGAGAGGACTATGTTTGGATATGTGCCCAGTTGGGGCTCTTACAAGAAGGAAAAATGGTGTGGTTTGGCTTGATAAAGATCTTTGTATTGGCTGCCAGGCTTGTGTTGGTTTTTGTCCCATTAACGCAATGAGAAAATCTGTTTCAAGAATCCAGCCTTTTAAATGTATTTCATGTGGTGCTTGTGTAAGAGCGTGCCCAAATGGCGCTCTTGAATTAGTAGAAGTAAAAATTGATGAAATAAAAGAAATTGTTTATCATAAACTGGGGGTTTAAAATGTTACAAGGTCAGATACCGATTGATGAATATAAAACAGGAAATACAAAACACACATGGAATCTTAAAAAGCTGAGGTTTGCCCATAGAGTACTTTTTGATTATAATTATAAAAAACAAGAAGTACAAAAAGGTTATGCAAACAGAACGTTGTACATTGATTTATCAAAAAAGGAAATCAAGGAAAAAAAAGTAACAGAGGAGATGAAAAACAAGTTTACTGGTGGTCGTGGTTTTGGTCTTAAACTATTATGGGATTCAATCACATCAGAAACCAGATGGGACAGTGTTGAAAACAATCTTGTTATAACAACAGGTCCGCTTTGTGGAATAACCCAGTACCCTGGTACTGGTAAATCTCTTTGTTTAACTGTTTCACCTGCCACAAATATTATCTGTGATTGTAATGTAGGAGGTTTTGTTGGTCCTTATCTTAAATTTGCAGGTTTTGATGCACTTGAAATTCAAGGTAAAGCAAAAGATGATGTTATAATTTTTATTGATGGAGAAAATGGTAAAATAACTGTTGAAATAGCTCCTTTGGAAGAAACAAACACCCATTTATTAACTGAACAATTAACCTATATGTATGCTTCTGAAGATAATGATAGATCCAGACAAAAAGTTGCTGTTGTAACATCTGGAAAAGGTGCGGAGCACAGCTGGTGGGGCTGTCTAAATTTTTCTTTTTATGATATAAGAAGAAAAGTAGCAAGAGTAAAACAAGCAGGTCGCGGTGGACTTGGAACCGTTTTTAGAGATAAAAGAATTAAAGCAATTGTTGTCAAAGTTGAAAAAGTACATGGACTTTTAAATAACCCTGCAGATCCAGAAACATTAGTAAAGGTTGGGACAAAACTTCATCGCGAGATTAGAGATTTGGATAAATACCAGTGCAATATGCGAGCTGTTGGAACAGGGCATCTAGTTGAAATAATGGATGCCTATGATTTACTTCCATGTGAAAACTATAGATTCGGTAGTTTCCCTAAAGCACCAAAAATTTATTCAACAAAATTTTATGAGCTTTTTACAAAAATTATTCCAGATGGATGCTGGTTTGGTTGCACGATGGCTTGTTCAAAAACAGTTGATGGTTACATGGTTAAAACAGGTCCTTATAAAGGTCAAAAAGTCACAGTAGATGGACCTGAGTATGAAACAATTGCTGCTTGTTCAAATATGAGTATATGGGATCCACTATGGATTCTTGAGTATAATTTTTATTGTGATACCTACGGTATTGATACAATCTCAACAGGAACAGCTCTTGCTTTTTATATGGAAATGTATGAATATGGGATTTTAAATAAAAATCGTTGTGATGGACTTGAACTTTGTTTTGGTAATGCAGAAGCTGTTTTAGAATTTATACACAAAATAGCAAGAGGGGAAAAAGGTGAATTTATTAATGTTGCTTCAAAAGGAATTAGAAGAGTAAAAGACTGGCTTATTGAAAAAGGATGGGGCGATGAAAAACTCATAGAAGATACAGGTATGGAAAGCAAGGGTCTTGAATATTCAGAATATGTAACCAAAGAATCACTAGCAATGCAGGGAGGTTACGGACTGACACTTAAAGGACCACAACATGATGAGGCATGGCTTATTTTCATGGACATGGTAAACAATGCTATACCAACTTTTGAGGATAAAGCAGAAGCATTACATTATTTCCCAATGTGGAGAACATGGTTTGGATTAAACGGACTTTGTAAACTACCATGGAATGATATAGAACCTGCAAACAATGCAGAAACAGATGAACCAACTAAAGTACCTGAACATGTACAAAATTATGTGGAATTATTCAATGCTGTTACAGGTAAAAAAGTTGATAAAAAAGAATTAATACTTCAAAGTGAACGTTGTTACAACTGGCAAAGAGCAATGAATGTTTGGATGGGAAGAGGCAGAAGAAAAGATGATTGGATACCATATCGATCAATGGGACCTGTAACAGAAATGGAATACATTTCAAGAAAAGATAGATATGATAAACAGTTAATTGAGAAACAAGGGTTTAACAAAGAACAGATAGATAAAATGAGTGTAAAAGAAAAAATGAAAATACTCTACGACTACAGGCAGGATCAGTACCAAAAACTAGCTGATGCAGTTTACTATAGAAGAGGATGGACACCAAATGGTGTACCAACTCCTCAAAAAATGAGGCAATTAGGTATGGATGACCCAAGGATGTTAAAAATGCTGCAGGAAAAGATAGACGAGGATGAAAAAGCTGGTCTTAATGTATGGGGTGGGAAATACGGCAAAGGTGAAAAACCACCAAGCATCCATCCCAGATATTGGGAGAAATGGTAACTCAACATGAACAGAGAAAAATATGCTAGAATAAGAGAGAAGCTTAGGCAGTCTAGCGTTGGCATAGCTGGTGTTGGTGGCCTAGGCTCTAACGCAGCAGTTGCCCTC
>JARYMC010000096.1 GCA_029907305.1 Candidatus Thermoplasmatota archaeon | reverse complement strand
AGGATGTTAAAATTGAAGATGGTTGAATAATGAGGGGGTAAATTGAGATAGGCTATTCATAATGTGACATTGTCAAGATATATAAAAAATATGGAAAATAAGCTATTTATTTTTTCATGATCCACATTTAATACTTCATCGAAAATATGTGATGGAGCTTTTTGAATAGATGATAAGGCAGAAGATTCATAAAGGAGGGGTGGCTAATGGAACAGTAGATATTCTCTGTAAATTTGATGAAAAATTTTTGAATTTAGCTAGGAACTCATGATGTATCGAATGTTTTGTTGGTTTTGAGTCTGTAAGTCAAGCGGTGTTTAATGAAGTTAAAATCTTATAAGCACTAATCTTTTTTCACTATTAAAACAGAATTCTGTGTTAAAAGAAGTCTTTTGCTGCAAATCGAAAAATCTTTTACAATTGAATTAATGTAGTTGTTCTTTTCAGTTACTGATTTCCTTAGAATAATTTTTGTTCCTTCTTTAACCGAATCTAAGATATGTTTCAGAACCGCATCGTGATCTGAAACACCGTAGGAGATTATTACAATATCAAATTCTGAAGCATTATATTTATTTCCTTCTCCGCTTTTAATTTTGATTCTATCTGAAAAATTATTTTTTTTTATATACTCGGTTGCTCTTTTTACAATTTTATCTTTGTTATCTATTCCCACTATCGATGAGCTGGTTTCTTTGTTTATTATTATAGAAGTATAGGGTATGGCTCCGCACCCTATGTGTAGAACTTTGTCAGATTTTTTGATATCAGCCATTAAAATTTCTTTTTTAACGGACGGCTCGTGGAATTTTAGGTATAAAAACGAAAAAAAAGATATATTTGTAAATATTATTTCGTATATATTGTATAGTTGGTCGAGGAGTTTTTTAAACATGAAACACCATTGATGGAATATAACAAACATCATTTAAACTATATTTAATCCTTGACAAAAAATATAATAATCTACAGGGTAAAAGTTTTTATAACCTAGATTTCTTCTGGGGAGCCTATGAATAAGAATGTCTTATCAATCCTTGATGTTAAAGATGAAATCCATGATATAATCGATTTAGCAATAAAATTAAAAAATGATTATAAAAAAGGAAAAGACATCAGATACCTAAAAGGAAAGAAACTAGCAATGATTTTTGAAAGGACATCAATTAGAACTAGAGTTAGCTTTGAATTTGGAATACAAATGCTTGGAGGAATTGCAATTTCTCTAACCAAAGAGGATATTGGAATCGGCACAAGGGAAACCGTTGAGGATATCGCCTTAGTCATGTCAAGGTACGCAGATATTGTTATGTATAGAGCACTCGATAAAAAAGATTTACATGATTTTGCAAAATATGCCACCATTCCAGTTATTAATGGTTTGGATATAGATGAACACCCAACTCAGATACTAGCTGATTTAACAACCATAAAAGAAAAGAAACATAAACTGGAAGGGTTAAAATTTGTCTTTGTTGGTGATGGTGATGACAACCTAACACACACATATATGTTAGCATGTACACTAGTTGGAATGGATGTAACTGTTATCAGCCCGAAGAGTCATTGGCCTTCCAAATATTTCCTTGACAAAGCAACAGAAATCGCTAAGCAAAAGAAAGTTAAATTATTAATAACTGAGGACCTAGAAGAAATAAAAAATGCTGACGTAGTAGCAACAGATACATGGGTATCAATCTGGTATAAAGATCAAAAGGAACAGATATTAAAGGATCTTAGAGGGTATACTGTTACTAAAGAATTGATGAGTAAAGCTAAACCTGATGCAATTTTTATACATTGTATGCCAATTTTCTATGGAGAAGAAGTAACTAAAGAAGTAGCCCATGGCCCGCAGTCTGTAATTATAGATGAAGCAGAGAATCGTATGTGGGCTGAAATGGCGCTTATGGTCAAAATTTTAGGTTAACCATAATGATGGTATAAAACTTGTATAAGGACATCCAGGAAAATCAGGTTATATGTGATCAGTAGATAGTCAAATCCTTTTTGGCCGACTTTTACTCCAAGTTTTTTCATATCTTCTTCATCTTTTTGTATGTATCTGTATGACCAGTTAAGCGTGTATAACCATACTGCAATGAATGGTATTAGGAATATCGGTGTTACCATATTTCTGAGAAATAGACTAATGCCTAGTATGCCTGAGATGAAAAACATCGTAAATGATATTTTAGCAGATGCTTTTACTCCAAAAGATGTTGCATATGTTTTAACCCCGAGTTTTCGATCTCCATCTATATCGTGTATACCTTCAGGTAGATCATGGGCATCATCTGCAAAATAGGTAAACAAAACAAGAATTAGCATGTTTAAAAAAGAATTAATATCATATGAGATAGGCCCCACTATCGGTATGCTATAACTGATCTCATTTGCCTGTGGTAAAGCTGTCCATATAGCCACATAACCAAATACTACTACCGTAAGCCATTGAACAGGGGTAAATATTTCCGAGTAAGCTGGTATTTTAATAACTTTTTTGAGATACTTATTATGGAATGTTACGAATAAAGCCGCCATACCTACGACAAATAAACACCAGACACTGATAAGAATCGCAAATGTAAATACCATAGCTGAAAATATCAACGCGATTGCAAAAAATTTTTTTTGGAGTTATTCTGCCAGCCGGTATGGAGCGGTCAGGGTGTGCTATTTTGTCAATTTCTTTATCTGTTATATCATTCCATATCAGGGTCGCAAAGTAGCCTGAGAAAAGGGTCAGAATTGTTAAGATGATGATTTTAAAAATTTCCCAATCATAGGTTTTTATTCCATATGCAAGCATAGGAACAGTTGTATACATTATTGCAAATGATATTAATTCATATACCATTATTGTGCGCCATTTGAAAGGTCGGTATTTGAATAGAAAATATGTGATTTTATTCGTTTTACACATCCTGAGAACATTGCATAATTATTTAAAGCATTATTTCTTTTAAAAAATTATATAAAATTACTATATAATATTTAACGAAAAGGTATTTATAGAATAAAATTATTAGATTAAAAGTAGTTAACAGTAGTTAAGGGGGCGAATATTATAGTAGGTAACCCAAATAAAAATAGTAATCTAAAAAATCCACCGTTATTAGAAGGATATCTATACGATTACAAAGATGCAATAAAAGCAAGAGACAGCAATAAACTTCTTTGCATAAGGTTAGAGACAAGTTTAGCCTGTAATGTTAGATGCGAATACTGTTTCAGAGATAGCGGCAAAGCAGCGGAAAATGAAATGCCCTATGAAGATTTAAAAGAGGTTGTAAATCAGGCTAAGAAATTAGGAGCAAAATCAGTAGTAATTATAGGCGGAGGAGAACCAACAATCAATTCTGCATCATATTTTTGAAATTCTTAATTTGTGCTATAGACTGTTCTGTTCTTTGATTAGAAAAAGCACATGTAACCAAGAGTATGATATCCGCCTTTCGTGGATCGTTTACAATTTTATGGTTATTCTTTGAAAAATAATCAGCGATTTTTCGTGCGTCGAGTTTTCGTCTTACACAAGTCCAATTTGTATATATAAAGAATTTTTTTACCATGGTTTTTCACCCAAATTTATGTGGATTCTATTCATATATGAAATTAATGTTTCTAGATCAACAATTTCAACAATTTTCTAGATTTTGCCAGCATGTATTGCTTCTTCTTATATAAGCAATTTTATTTCATCAGTCGAATTCTCGCTACGTGGAGTTAATTTATATTTAATTTAAGATTTTAATTTCTATTTAACTCTTTTCTACAAAATAAACTTATCTCTGTCTTCTGGTTTCAATTGCGATACAACAAGCGGCGCAGGTTTATTTGAAGGAGATTTAATTTTCTTGACTTCTTTCACAACTATCTCAACATCAGGCCCTACCTTTTCTTCATATGCCTCTCTTATTTTATTGAAAATAGTATCAACAGAAGGCCCAACATCTCTAAGATCATCGTCTATCACAAGGAGAACATCTATCTTATCAATCGTTCTCTGAACTATCTGAAATTGTTTAATTTTATGGGTTTTGAGATCTTTGAGTATTAATGATATTTCTGATAAAAATGATGCTGAAGGATACACTTTTCCATCAGGTAAAACTATACTACTACTTACCCTACCTTCAACACCTCCTTCGATTATTGGAGTGCATAGTCCACAATTACATTTATAATTTGGGTATAGTTTAACGTAGTCATCCATGCCAGTATATCTTATAATAGGGGTGCCTCTGCCGAACATCCTTGTTATCACTATATGTCCCCGTTCGCCGGGGGAAACTAAATCCATATTTTTATCAACTGCCTCAACATGAAAGAAATCCCATTGGATATGCCATGTTCCATGCATACATTCAAATGCAACATCAGCTAACGATTCCACCGACGGATATATATTCAACATTTTACAATCAAATGCATCTTCTACATAACTTCTTGTGTACTCATCTAATACATAACCTCCGGATATTAGTAATTTTGGTTTAATATTTTTGCCGTAACCCTTTTTTTTGAGAAAAGCTAAATGTTGAAAGGTAACAGGATAAGTATAAATTACATCTGGTTTAAAGAAATTTAATTTTCCAATCATTTCTTTAATGGATTCAAAAGCGTTTATTCTTAGGTATCTATTAGATGAGAAGATAATTCTTAACTCTGAAAAAAAACCTTCCTCAAACACCATATCTATTCTACCAGGTAGATAGGTACCAATGTTTGCAAATCTCATTTTTTTCCAATTCAGTTTATAAATTTGCAAATCCCTTATAGTGGTTCCAAAAGATTTAGCCATTGTGGGAAAATCAACATAAATCGAAACCGATTCTCCAGTTGAACCGCTAGTGCTAGCAACGTATCCTTTGTCTTTGTTGTAATTAACTGGTATTATACGATCTGGGAAATTTTCTACTATATCTTTTTTGTAACAAAAGGTAACTTTATGATGTTCTCGATACCTTTTATGTCATCTGGATGGACACCTGCATCCTTATATTTTTTATTATACAGAGGAACAGTGTAAGCGTATTTGACTGTTTTTCTTAGGACTTTATCTCTGTACCTCTCCATCTGTTTATGATTCAATCTATGTAGTCTCCCAGGGTCAAAAATAATATTTTTTATGAAGGGTAGCCCCGTTAGAGGGTTAAGAAATGGGTTCATGTCTATACCATAACGACATTAAGTAAACATTAATATGTCTTATTATCGAAAATATATTATAATGGTGTACTAATAGGCAAATAGGAGGATACATTTTAAAACATATAATGTAAATTCAGATTG
>JARYMC010000095.1 GCA_029907305.1 Candidatus Thermoplasmatota archaeon | reverse complement strand
ATCATGTTTGTTGGTCTTATGAGGTTGAGTTGTTGCAGAGTAAAAAATAGTATAAATTTCTACTTTCTGAAGTACTGATAATAAAAAAAGAAAGATAAACATGTTTAAACAACTGGGGAGATTTATAGAAAAAAAACCATGGTTCATGGTTACATTAATTTTAATCATAACCATAGGTTTTGCTTCGTTAATCCCACGTCTAGAATTCAAAACCAATTTCGAAGATTTCGCCCCTGATAATGAGCTGGTAAAAGCAAACAACAGAATCTTAGATTATTTCGGGATGAACCAACAAGTCATGTTTATTTTTGTTGAAAAACAACAAACAAAGAGTACAATAACACCAGAGGCATTGAAAGACCAGTACAAGATCCAAAAAGAAATCAAAAAGATACCAGGTGTTAACGACAGCGTCTCAATAACTACTTTTGTAGATATGATTTGTCAGATGGAGTTTAACAAAACCTTAGAAAACTGCACAGATGAAGAAATCAACATCGCGTTAAACGACCTACTAAATGAATCTATTCAAGAAGAAATTAAAATCTTAAACACAGACGACCCAAACGAACCAGTAGACTACAAAAGATCACGTATCTCAAAAGGGAAATCAGTTGATAGCACAGACATAAAAAACTACTACATATCAAAAGACAATGGGAACGTAACCTTCCCTATAGAAGTCTATGATCTCTCATACTTTAAATCAAAAAACACACCCCCGTTTTCAAAGGTTAATACCATCGAGTGGTACATAGAGTTTGAAAATATTTTAACACCACCTGAATACAAAATGAAATATCAGATAGCTGCACGCATTGAACCAACAACTTCCTTTTGGGAAATAGGAAAAGGACTCAGAGTAAACACGAAACAGATCATTCAAAATATCCGATATCATACTCTATTTAAATCTTATAGAAAAGATGCATATTTATGGATTCAACCACCTGGCCAAAAAATGTTTTTCCCTATACCTCTATACAATGCAAATATAACTTTTGATACAACAAAAAACAGGATAAACATAATTGTGCCAAAAACTGATCTTGGTAAATTCGGGATAGCACCACAGTTTAACTCTTTTGAGCTACCAGCTAAACTTACTAATTTCAAATCAGGTGTTAGATACTACCAGACCCCGATCTTACACAGACCCGGTGGTCACCTCGTTGTAAACACCAGCTACTTGTTTGATTGTATTGAACGACTTCAAAATAGACCGATATTAGGTAGATTAGTTTCGAGGATGTTACAAAAATATGGAGTTAACTTAGATGATTTTTCGGATATGACAGAAATGCTTCCTGAGACTTTTTCATTTAGAGACCTAGAAACTTTCTGGGTTCAAACAGACACAGCACCAGATAATGATCTTTCAACAAATATTTTCCCCATGATTCCTCAGTTCTTCAGTGATTTACGAGTTAACGCCTTATCTTTTATTTCAAAGGATTATAAAGAAACAAAAAATCCTAAAGCTAGTATCATTATTGTTCAGCTAGACAACACATTTATAGATTCTGTTGAACAAACACAATTTAACAACAATATCGTAAATAAAATCACAGAACTTGATAATCAATTCAAATCAATTTCAGCTCAGGCAACAGGTAAAAGCATAGTCTCTAAAGAGATAAATGATGTGACTATGGAAGCAAACACCATAATAGCCCCATCAATTTTTATCATAATCGTATGTATCCTGTTTCTAGCCTTCAGAAAACCATCTTATGTAGTTCTACCAATCTTGGTTTTTGTTTTTTCATGTATATGGTTATTTGGAACCATGGCTCTGTTAGGTATTTCGTTTAACATAATCGCTGTTGCACTCCTCCCACTGAATATTGGTTTGGGGGTAGAATACTCAGTGAACCTTTTGTATAACTATCGTCTAGAAATAGGCAAAGGGAGAAAAACAGCCGATGCAATACAGCTTTCAATTAAAGAAGTTGGTGTAGCAATATTTTTAGCATGGTTTACTACATTTGTCGCATTCCTCTCATTTTTATCTGCTAGTCTCCCACCAGTTAGAAACTTTGGAATCTTTCTAGCCCTTGGTATCACCTACACTTTCATTATCACTATAACCTTCCCAACCTCAGTTAGATATATTGTTGACAGAAGAAGGAAAGCAATAAAATTAAAACCAAAGAAGCAAAAGTTTTCTGTGCATAGCAACATGGAGCAGCTTGCCCATATATTGATTCGCCATGAGAAAAAAGTTTTCCTAATTACCATCATGGTTTGTTTGGTGATGGGTGCTGGTTTCACACAGCTTAAATCAGGATTTAGCATGGAACAGTTTATTCCACAAGACAACCCTGCTTTAACTGTTTTTAACAAGATAAGCGAAGATTTTCCTTACTCCAGCCAGGATCAAGAATACATACTTATAGAGGGCAATGTTGCATCCACTCAAACTTTACAGGGAATTGCAATAACTCACAGAAATTTTGATGACGATCAATATGTTGCGAGAAAAACAGATGGTAGCCCAAAAACAGAGAGCATATATACAATAATTAAACAAGCAGTTGCTAATAACCAATCACTAATAAATGTTTATAATATTGATGCATCAACCAATCTACCAAAAACAGATGATGATGTACACAGGTTTTATGATTACCTATATGAAAACAATGAATATAGTGGTCAAGTGCAAAGCGTTCTCTACAAAGATAAAGACGGCTATAAAGCAACGATGATACGCATTTACACAAATATAGGATCAAACATCAGCGGTGATGTAACAAAAGAGTTAGAAACGTTAAGAGATGAGTTACAAGATGATCTTGCTAGTTACGGAGATGCATCATCAATTGTAACAGGAAACATGCTCATCACGCTAACAATTCTAAAAAATATAACAGAAAGCCAAATTATGTCTACCCTTGTTTGTTTCATCCTAGCAGCAATAATGCTATCCCTGATTTATAGAAACCCGATACTCGGACTTATTGCTATGATACCAGTAACAGTCTCTATAATATGGGTGCTTGGAACCATGTACTTCATCGGGTATATACTAAATATTTTAACAATCACAGTCACTTGCATAACAATCGGAGTCGGTATAGACTATGCTTGCTACATCACTGAACGTTTCAGGTTAGTTGCTGACAAAACAGGCGACGTAGTAAAAGCGGTATCTGAAACAATATCTCGTACAGGCAGCGCTATATTTATCGCCGCTTTGAGCTCAATGTTTGGATTTGGCGTGCTTGCTTTCGCTCCAATACCACCACAACAGCAATTTGGTATAATAACAGCAATAACCCTTATCTACGCTTTTATTACCTCAATTCTTATTCTACCATTGGTTTTAGCAAAATGGGCAAACTGGAGGAAAAAGAGAAAAGGATACATTATTTCTCCAGGTGCACCAGAAGAGTTAGAAGGCATTACTGAGCCTATCGAACCAACTTAATCACATCTTATAATTACAACTTGATAAATGTACTGACTGTAGGCAGTAAGCCTCTTTCTGTTTTTCATTTTAGTATTTCTATTTCATCTATGCGTTTATTTCTTATAATCTCAACTAACTTGTCTCCACTTTTTTTAACTGAGCTACTTATTTTACCAGAAAACGTCTCTGGCTCTATCCCAATTAAAACAATATTTTCTGCATATGGTTCAAGATATTTTATCAAAACAGAAATTGGTATTCCATGTGTACTTACATGCATTGAGCCGATTTTTTCTTTAGGAACAATTCTTATTTCGCTAGGAGATAAACCCATTTTAACTGCATCGATTATAATGAGTTTTTCCGGTTTATATTTTTTAACCAATGATGTATAATTTTCTGGTACAACATCGCAATCAATTACACGGAAATCTTTGTTTTCAAATTTTTTTAACTTGTCTGCTATATATGGTCCAATTGCATCGTCTCCACCATCTCTGTTACCAATGCACATGATAAGATATTTCATCAATAGTTCCAACATTCAAAAATAGATAAAATTTGTGTATAAAACCTCCTAAATCCTTTATTTTATTTTTTTATCATATTTTATTTTTTGATATGTCAAGATAAACCACATAAATGTGCTTCCTGCAGTAGATATACAACTGAGAAATAGATCGAGGGTGAAGAAGATGTATGCAACAACTGCTAGTAAAATAGTTGTAGAAAGATACATTAGTAGAGATTGTCCTTTTACATCTTTTAATTGATAATTACGTATAACTGCTGGGATGACTGTCACGACAAAACCGAAATTAATTACAGTTAATATAATGTCTTGCCACATATATCATGGGATGGTAACAGAGACTATAAATAAAACTTATGTATCGGCATAAGTTGAAAAAAATTGGATCAATGGGATAAACATGTCAGAAAAAATAAAACTTGCGCAAGGTGCAGGCGGGCAGATGATGGACAAACTTATCAAAGAAAAAATTTTAAAATATTTTAAAAAAAATCAAGCAAATGCAGAAGTTTCTCTTACAATGCTTGATGATTCAGCAGTAATTGATGATATTGTTTTTACAACAGATTCACACACAGTTTATCCAATAATTTTTCCAGGTGGGGATCTTGGTTCACTTGCTGTTGCTGGTACTATTAATGATATTTCTGTTATGGGTGCAAAACCTATTGCTCTTTCTGCTGGTTTTATTGTTGAAGAAGGTCTTTCAATGGAGGTTTTTGAAATGATAGTAAAGAGTATGAGCAATGTTGCAAAAACTGCAGGTATACCAATTGTTACAGGGGATACTAAGGTTGTTGAAAAAGGTGCTGTACAGGAATTTGTGATAAACACGAGTGGTATCGGTAAAAGAACTTCATTACTTGATGATAATATTAAAGAGGTTAGGAGATATCGTAGTTTCAATAGTAGATGGCTTCTTGATTCAAATCTAAGGGATGGTGATGTTATCATTGTTTCTGGTAATCTTGGTGAGCATGGTATTGCTTTGATTTCTTTTCGTGAGGGATATGGTTTTGAGACTAGTATTAAATCTGATATAGCCCCTTTGAATGATCTTATGGAGAAGGTGTTGAAGGAGGGTGGTGTTGTTTCTGCTAAGGATCCTACTAGAGGTGGTTTGGCTAATACTGTTAATGAGTTTAGTGAGAAATCCAAAGTAGGAGTTATTCTGAGTGAGGAGGATATTCCTATCCCTGATGGTGTTAGGTCTGCTTGTGATATGCTTGGAATTGATCCTCTTGAAATTGGTAACGAGGGCAAAGTTGTACTCGGCGTGGTCAAAGAAAAGGCAGATGATATGCTCAAAGTTCTGAAAAGACATCGGCTTGGTAAAAACGCTGCTATAATTGGTGAGGCAACAAAAAAAGTAGAAGGCGTGGTACTCGATACAGTTGTTGGTGGGAGACGTATTTTACATAAACCACTAGGCGACCCTGTTCCAAGGATATGCTAGTCTTTTGCGGAAATTTTTAATAGTCTCTTAGATTACCTCCATCCTGAATAGAATCTCTGCTAAAGTGAGGTTGTTTTATGGCGAAAGGTTTACCTAAAT
>JARYMC010000094.1 GCA_029907305.1 Candidatus Thermoplasmatota archaeon | reverse complement strand
ATTAGACAAATTAAGAACCATAAGTTTTCTGAAAGCGCCAGAACCTTTCCGAAAAAAATATAGTTTGTTAGAAAAAAAACTGAAAAACCTATTATTGTTATTACTGATAGAGATTGCGCTAACTTCTTCAATCGTTTTTCCCATTTCTTATAAGACTCATCCCCTTCCAAAACTCTTTGAAGAATTGGGTCTGCATTCTTTATTAATTTTTTATCTTCCATATCTTCATTTTTCATTATTTGAAACCATTAATAAGAATCATTTGTTTGTTTTAACATTTTTGTAGGTAAGGATTTATCATATTTTTATCAAAAGTTTATAATAAACCATAATATTCCTAACCTGATGAAAAAACTCAAGGCCATATGGGAACTGATGCGACTAGAGCACGGAGTAATGTTGTTCCTTGCTATACTGATAGGCTCAGTTATATCACAAAAAACAATCTATCAAAACATTGATTTACCACTTGTTAGTGTTTTACTAACATTTTTTACAGCACTATTTTTAGAGGCAAGTACGTTTGCACTAAACGACTACTACGACCTAGAAATCGATAGAATAAACAAGAGAACAGACCGCCCACTAGTAAGAGGTGACATATCACCAAAAACAGCACTATACTCCTTTTACATACTATTCCCACTAGGCCTAATCTGCTCATACTTTGTAAACATCACATGTTTTGTAATCGCCCTAATAACAGCCCTACTATCAGTCTTATATGATGCAAAAATGAAGAAAATAAAATTAGTTGGAAACTTCTACATAGCATACATAATGGCTATACCATTTGTTTTTGGAGGAGCAGCAGTACTAAAAAACAACATCTTTTCCTTAGAAAACATAAACCCGATAATATACATCATAGCGCTAATCGCCTTCCTAGCAGGCTCTGGTAGAGAGATAATGAAGGATGTCATGGATTATGAGGGGGACAAAAAACTTGGTGTCAAATCCTTGCCAAAATACATTGGTGCCCGCAAGTCAAACATCCTATCCGCTATTTTTTACATAACTGCGGTGGCATTAAGTTTTTTACCATTTTTTATGAGAGAATTCTCAATCTATTACCTTAACTACCCATATTTGTATCTTATATTTGTTACCGATACGATGCTACTTGGCACAGCACTGCAATTGATATTCAAAAAGAAAGCAAACCTAAAATTTTATAGGAAATTCACACTAGCTGCAATATTCCTAGGCCTCATAGCATTCCTCATTGGGGCTTTTATCAGATGATTTGGAGGAAAATGTATGATGAATGATATATTTGGTTTAATTCTAGTGTACACATATGTTGTTCTATTGTTGATTATAACCGAGAAAGTTTTACACAAATACCCTATGATGAGTAGAAAGATATTGCATATATTAACTGGTAACATTGCTTTCATACTACCGCTTTTTCAGACTAGGGAGATCATGGCTTTTCTAGCAGCTGGCCCATTTATTCTTTTCACTTTCCTTATGAGCCCTTATTCGCCTATTAAATCAATTCGTGGGAAAACCTCTGCGGCTGGTCATAGCATGGGGCTGGTTTATTATGCTATAGCCTGGACTATTATGGCATATGTTTTCTTTGATCACATGGAGATCATAGCTATCGGTATATTTGCTATGTCTTTTGGTGACGGTTTTGCGTCCCTTCTTGGTACAACTTTTGGTAAACGTAAATACAAGGTTGTTGGTGACGAAAAAAGCTATCTAGGCTCTTTTTTCATGTTTGTTTTTACACTTATAATGATGATAGTGGCCCTGGTTTATTTCGGTGTAGATATCACAACCCAGAGGTTGTTGGTTCTACCGTTTATTGCATTAATTGCAACGTTGGTTGAGGGTATCACACCAAAGGGTTTGGATAACATCTCTGTACCATTTACTGCTTCGTTATTGTATTGGGCATTTTTAGTAATGTGAGAAAGAGTATGCGTCTGATAATAATAGATGGTTTAGATGCGGTTGGTAAGGATACACATGCAAAACTTATTAAAAAACGATATGAGGAGAAAGGTGAGAAGGTTGTTATCCGCTCTCATCCTGAGTTAGATAATTTTTTTGGTAGGAAAGCAAAAAAAGCTCTTATGGGTCATACTAAAATCGACAAGTTTTTCGCATCTGTTTTTTATATGTTTGATGTTCTTCGCTCTATAAAAAAATATTACCACAAAAAAGGATGCGATACTTTGATTATGGTTAGGTATCTTATGGGTACTGCTTACCTACCATCTAGGCTTACTAAGGCTGCTTACACTTTTTTTGAGAACTTTGTTCCAACATCTGATTACATGTTTTTTCTTGATGCACCACCCAGTGTTTTGTTGGAGCGTGTCAAGAATAGAAGTGAAAAGGAGATGTTTGAAAACTTTGATGATCTTTTGAAGGTGAGAAAGAAGGCTTTGTTGCTTGCTGAGCATTGGAATATTGTTGATACCTCTGGTTCGCCTATGGATACGTTCTCTCATATAGAGCGTATGCTTGATAGGCTTGATAGGAGAAAATAAAGTTTTATGGTATTTTATCTATAAATAATATATTTAAATATAAATTATATAAAAAAATTTATATACTTATATACATATTATATAATAGTAGGATGGGGGAGTCATCCTTTTTTCATATCTCTCCTCACCACCTCCACGCTTCCCCATCCAAAAACTTTTTACAACAAAATCTCAGACACAATCTCCTTAAAATAAGGCACAGTATCAAAATTTTCTATTTCAGATGGATCAATCCATTTGTATTCAGAATGCTCCCAGTCAACCTTTAATTTACCAACATCCTTAACATTAAACAAAAAAGGATGTACCACCCAATCATATCTTCTACCCTCATGAAAATCAGTGAACTCAACAGGCTCAAACTCCTTAACAAGACTAACATTCTTTTTTTCTATACCAACCTCCTCCCTAATCTCCTTTAACGCAGTATCATATGGTTTCTCATTCTCCTCAACATAACCAGCTACACCACCCCACAAACCCTTATATGTCTTAACCATCCTACTTCTCCTCAAAATAAGCAGCTTACCCTCTTTATTAACCAACAGACATGTTACCACTTTAGTCATATATTAAAACCTTTTACAAATATAATCAAGCACAGACTCAAAAACAGCCCGGCCATCACCAATATTTTTACTAATTCCAGTCCGCGTCCAATCAGGATGCTGATGTCTATAAAACGTTCTCTCAGGGTGAGGCATCATACCAAAAACGTTACCAATATAGTTACAAATCCCGGCTAAATTCGATATAGAACCATTTGGGTTCCAAGGATAACCAGCATAATTACCATCAGGATCAACATAACGAAAAACAATCTGATCATTCTTCTCTAACTTCTTCAAATACTTATTTTGTTTATCTAACAGAAACAACAACTTACCCTCGGCATGAGCACTAGGAATAAGCCTAACATCCCCCTTAGGTATCCTAGAAGTAAAAACACACCTGCCATTGTTTTCATGTTTAAGCAAAGTAGGCCTACATTCAAACCTGTTAGAATCATTAATATTAAGACAAGCATCAGGAACAGGAGTAACAATCCTATCAATACCAGGCAATAAACCAAGTTCAGTTAAAATCTGAAAACCATTACATATGCCAAGCACAGGATACTCCTGCTTAACAAACTCAACCAGATGATTCTGCAACTCCCCCTTTATTCTAGCTGCAAATATAGCACCAGCTCTTATATAATCACCAGCAGAAAAACCACCAGGAAACATAATACACTGATAATCAAAAATATCACGTTTTTCATCCTTACTACAATCCACGTTTAGAAGCTGCTTAAGATGAACAAACTCAGGATCTGCCCCTAGTCTTTTAAAAGAATCATAAGATTCCTGCTCACAGTTTGTCCCCTCAATCCGTAGTATAGCTACTTTTATGTCCTTTAGCTTCACTTTTCCACCTTATTTACAGTTCAGATAAATAGTTTCTCTAATATATGATTTTTCCAGTTAATGTTTTCCACAATATAAAAAAATAGAATGAGTTTTTATATGTTACAACTTTCTTGATTATCTTAATTATTTAAGTTATCGATATTTTTTAACGGATGAAGTTTATCGAACGTTTTGCTGATTTACTAGTTTTTTAATAAACAGGTTTTGATTTGAGTTTACTTGTGAATTTACTTGTACATTTTGAAACCAGGATACTATCACCCATTTATATGTAGGTTCACTCATCATCCCATGTACGTCTTCAGCTGTAGCAGTTATGCGTAATATCATTAATGGTGTTGGTATATTCCAAGTATGCTTTATGGTAAATGGTATATTGTGCATAACAAACTCAGTTATATTATCTTCTGTTCCATCACCCCAATTTACTATATATCTAACATCATCTCCATCTGGATCGTATGATTGTACAATAAATGAATATTCACTTCCATTTACAATCCATGTTGGTCCAGAAATGAAGGGGGCATACGGTGGTTCATTTGGTCCTAATGTTGTAAAGCTCCAGATTGGTCCAGCTGTAGAATGATTATTGTCATCCCATGCTACAATCTGCCAATAATATGTTGTGTCTATCTCTAGAGTTTCAGGAACCCATGTAGTATTGGTTTGTTTATCTACAACTTTTGATGGTGGACTCGTATTTCCGAAATACACATCATATACTAATGGATCTCCATCTGGGTCATCGCATGTCCAGTTTAAGGTGACATTTATGTCTATATCTATTGCTCCATCTGGTGGATAAATAACTGTTGGAGGATAAGGCGGATCATTTTGTAGATTAACTATCACTGTTTTACTAGTTGTATTGGCTGCTCCTTCATTATCAGTTACAGAGAGACTTACTAAAAATGTACCTTCCTGATAGTATCTATGAATCGAGTTTTGTAAATCTGAATAATATCCATCACCAAAATTCCACCACCAAGATACAATGGTTCCATCTACATCTATTGATGTATCTGTGAAGTACACGTCTTGATTTGTAGTTGGGTTTGTTGGTGTAAAAACAAAATCAGCAATAGGTATCTGGTTTCCAACATAGATTGTTTTTTGTATAGATGCGTTCAAACTTTCGTTATCACGTACTGTTAGAGTAACAGTATATGTACCGTTACTAGCATATTGATGTGTAACATGCTCTCCATATTTTATATATCCTTCGCTAAACTCCCAAGTCCAATTCGTTAAATATCCATCTGGGTCATATGATGTACTATTAAAATATACAGTTAATCCGGGCTCAATATCAGTTGGCTCATACACGAAATCGGCTACAGGTGGCTCATTTCGTTCAATTTTGTCTTCAAATTTTTCATTTATTCCATTTGCATCTTTTATTAATTGTTTTTTGATTGAAAACCCAACTACTATAGTTTGTGCAAAAGCCATTCCTAAGATTAGGATTATTAATCCTAAAACTAGCATTTTTCCTAATATATGTTTTTTCATGTTTTTACTCCCCCTTATTTAAAAATTTTTATGTACTTAAAATAACCCATTAATTTATAAATTTAACTATTATTAATTTCTATTTAGGCTGTTGAAAAATTAAATTAACCCTCCTACATTTCATTTTGTTTGGGTGCACAAAATGAAAAACAATAGGAG
>JARYMC010000093.1 GCA_029907305.1 Candidatus Thermoplasmatota archaeon | reverse complement strand
GAAGGCAGGCGAGGGTATTTCTCATAGTTCGAGAATTCAGGAAGATTTCGAAGAAACATATGAACTTCGTAGCCAAATCTACCACGCTCTAATGCCGTTTAGGGTAAAAGATATTCTTATTGTTTCAAGCCTATATGATGCTTTTATAATAGAAGAAGAAGGGTTGATTGCTGAATTAGTTATAGGTGAATATCAACATCTTCTTCTTAGTGCACCACCACGGGTTACACGTGTTTCTTCTGGAGAAAAAGCGTTATCAAAATTAAAGGAAAGAAGGTACGATTTAGTAATTACCATGGCTAAAAACATTGGGATGGATCCTTTTGAATTCGGTAAAAAAATAAAGGAAATCCGCCCAGATATGCCTGTTATTCTTTTAGCAACAGATAGAGCAGATATAAATCTGTTTCAGGAGGAAAACATCGCTGGTAGCGGCATTGATAAAATTTTTGCTTGGACAGGCAACCCAGCGCTTTTCCTTGCTATAATAAAATATGTTGAGGATAGCATGAATGTCCGCTACGATACAGTTAATGGAAACGTTCGAGTGCTTATAATGGTGGAGGATTCAATATATTACTATTCTATGCTTCTTCCAATTCTTTTAACAGAGGTTGTACAACAAACAAGGCGTTCTCTTTCTGATGATCTTAATGAGATGCAGCGACTTTTACGTAGAAGGGCTAGACCAAAAATATTACTTGCAACAACATATGAAGAAGCAGATTATTATTACAAAAAATACAAAGATTATCTCTTAGGTGTGCTATGTGATGTATCATTCAAACAGAGAGGTCAAGTAAACCCTGTGGCAGGGCATGAGTTTTTACAGATGATTCGCAAACAACTACCTCATCTACCATTACTTATGCAATCCTCTGAAGTTAAAAATAAGGAAAAGGCAGATGAATTGGATGCATATTTTTTGAATAAAAACTCACCAACACTTGTGCAAGATTTTCAGCATTTTCTATTGAACCACCTTGGTTTTGGGGATTTTGTATTTCTTTTACCTAAGAGAGAAAAACATCCTAAAAAGAAAACATATGAATTAAAACCAGAGGGAATTCATGTTCAAACAACGGAAATCGCGCGTGCATCTAACATGAAAGAATTTGAGGAGGTATTGCAAAAAGTTCCACTTGAATCTATTTTATTCCACTCTGAAAGAAATCATTTTTCAAACTGGCTTATGGCTAGATGTGAATTTGATCTAGCAAATGAGTTACGTCCAAAAAAAGTATCTGACTTTCCTGATCTTAATGCTATAAGAGAACATTTGATAGGAGTGTTCAATAATGCTCGGAGAAATAAACAGCGTGGCGTTATTACTGATTTTTCTAAACAAAAATTCGAATTTGATTCATCTTTTACTCGTCTTAGAGGGGACTCACTTGGTGGAAAAGGGCGAGGGCTTGCTTTTATGCGAGCTGTGTTAACAAGATATAAAATTGATGAAAAATACAATGATGTAATAGTAAAAGTACCAAACTCTGTTGTGATTGGTACACTTGAGTTTGATAGATTTGTCAATGACAACAATCTTTACAGATTCTTTGAAAATGAAGAACTCTCAGATGAAGAAATTGCAAAAGAATTTCTAAAATGTGAAATATGTGATGAACTTAAACAAAATCTTATGACAGTGTTGCAACATTTCAAGACGCCGATAGCAGTGCGATCCTCTAGTCTTCTTGAGGATTATCAAAATCATCCTTTCGCTGGTATGTATGACACCTTTTTATTGCCAAATAACCATGAAGATGATAATGTAAGATTGCAGCAACTTTGTCATGCTATTAAACTAATATATGCATCGGTATTCTATAAGGAACCAAAAGCATATGCTGAATCATTGTCGTTGAAAATAGAAGAAGAAAAAATGGCTATTGTCATTCAGGAATTGATAGGACAAGAATACAATGGTAGATTTTATCCGACTTTATCAGGGATAGCAAGATCATATAACTTTTATCCTATCTCTCATCAAACTGCCGAAGATGGTATCGCAAATATAGCTGTTGGTTTTGGTAAAGCTGTAGTTGGTGGGGAGAAAGTTTTTAGGTTCTCACCGCGTTATCCTGATCTAAACCCTGATTTTTCTACACCTGAATCTGCTCTTGAGCATTCGCAACGCGAGCTATATGTTTTGGATACATCAAACAAATACATTGATCTTAATGAACCAAAGATTGATACATGTAAAAAACTGAGAATCAATGATATAATAAGGGATGGTTCACTAGATCTGGTGGCTAGTACATATGATAGAAATGATGGTGTCATCAGGGATGGTTTGTCTGATGGTGGTTTTCCTATAATTACTTTTGCTGGCATCTTGAAATATGATGCATTTCCACTTGCCCCTATCCTCCAAGATATCTTGGTTGTTGGTCAAAAAGGTATGGGTTGCCCAGTTGAATTTGAGTTCGCAGTGAATATTGATCCAACAAATAAAACGCCCCCGACATTTGCTATCTTGCAGATACGTCCTTTTGTTATAGCACAGGAGAAATATGATATTCAGTTAGATAAAATAAAACAAGAACAGATATTCATCCGTTCTAATCGCGCTTTGGGAAACGGTTTAATAGACAATATTCGTGATATTGTTTATATCCCGTTTGAGAGTTTTGATTCATCAAAAACAGTTGAGATGGCTGAAGAAATTGGGGTAATAAATAAAAAACTAGTTGCCTCTTCATCCCCTTATTTGTTGATTGGTCCTGGTAGGTGGGGTACTCAAGATAGATGGCTTGGTGTACCTGTTCGATGGGGTCAAATTTCAGGTGTAAGAGTCATTGTTGAAACTGCATTGGAAAATTTCAACATCAAACCATCTCAAGGAACACATTTTTTCCAAAATATGATCAGCCGTGGTATCGGTTATATAGACATTCCTTTACATTCAAAGGAATGCACAATTGATTGGTCATGGCTTGATGGACAAACCTTAAACGAAAAAATGAAATTTGTTAATCACGTGCATTTAACATTTCCAGTAATCGTTAAAATTGATGGTAGATCAGGACATGCGGTTATAATTAAACCGGAGAAACAAAAAGTCGAATAATGTAGTTTTTCCATTTTAATAAAATATATTAACAGACTCTTTAGATACCTGTCTATCTTAGAAAAAATCTTGATAAGTGTTTATATGTATAAGATACTAGAAAAAAAGATATTATCTGAGTACGTAAAATTGATGAAAATAGAAGCGCCTTTGGTTGCAAAGAAAGCTCAACCTGGGCAATTTGTTATTCTTCGTATAGATGAGAAAGGTGAGCGTATTCCTCTTACTATCGCTGATTTTGATAGGAAACATGGTACTGTTACTATCATTTTTATGGAAGTTGGTAAAACAACAAAACAGCTTGGTAAATTGGATGTTGGTGATTTTATTGAAAACTTTGCTGGGCCGCTTGGTACTCCTTCTGAGATTAAGAAGTATGGTACTGTTGTGTGCATTGGTGGGGGTGTAGGGATAGCTCCATTGTATCCTATTGTTAGGGCTTTAAAGGAAGCAGGTAATCATGTTATTTCTATTCTTGGGGCTAGGACTAAACGTCTTCTTATGTTAGAGGATGAGATCAACGCTTTTAGTGATGAATTATACATTGCGACTGATGATGGCTCTAAGGGGCATTCAGGTTTTGTTAGTGATGTTCTACAAAAATTAATCGATGAGAAACGGAAGATAGACATGGTTATGGCTATTGGTCCTGTTATTATGATGAAGGTTGTTTCTGATCTTACTAGGAAATATAATATCAAAACCTTGGTTAGTTTAAATCCTATTATGGTTGATGGTACTGGTATGTGCGGCGGTTGTCGTGTTTCTGTTGATGGGAAAACCAAGTTTGCTTGTGTTGATGGCCCTGAGTTTGATGGTCATAAGGTTGATTTTGATAATTTGATGCTTCGTAACCGAAGATTTATCCATGAAGAAGGAGAATCCTGTAAGCTAGCAGGTGTTTAATGAGCGTACGTAAAACAAAACATGAGATGCCTGAGCAGCCACCAAAAGAGCGTATAAAAAATTTTAGAGAAGTACCACTAGGTTATACCAAAGAAATAGCGGTAGAAGAGGCTAAACGTTGTTTGCAATGTAAAAACAAGCCTTGTATGACTGGTTGTCCTGTTGAGATCGATATACCTGGTTTTATCAACTGTATCGCCCAGGGGGATTTTGAAAAAGCTGCAGAGGTGATCAAGGCTAAGAATAGTTTACCTGCTGTTTCTGGTCGTGTATGCCCATATGAGAGTCAATGTGAGGGCGAATGTACGCTTAAAAAAATTGGGGAATCTGTTGGTATAGGTAGATTAGAACGTTTCATTGCTGACTATGAACGTGAAAAAGGTGTGAAGATACCAGAAAAACCAAAACTACTTGGAAAAAAGGTTGCGGTTATAGGTGCAGGGCCTGCTGGTCTTACTTGTGCTGGTGATCTAGCTAAGATGGGTTATTCTGTCACTATCTTCGAGGCACTTCATGCACCTGGCGGCGTACTTATGTATGGTATACCTGAGTTTCGTTTACCGAAAAAAATCGTTAAGGCAGAAGTTGATTATATCAAAAACCTTGGCGTTGAAATAAAATATGATGTTATCGTTGGTAAAACAATCACTGTCGACGAGCTGATGAAAGATTATGATGCTGTTTTTGTTGGCACTGGCGCAGGGTTGCCGCAATGGTTGAATGTTCCTGGTGAAAATCTAGACGGGGTTTACTCAGCAAACGAGTTCCTAACACGGGTTAATCTCATGAAGGCATATGAGTTCCCAAAATATGATACACCAATTAAGATAGGAAAAAGAGTTGTTACCATTGGTGCAGGTAATGTTGCTATGGATTGCGCAAGAACCGCATTAAGATTAGGAGCAAAAGAATCATTTATTGTTTATCGTAGATCTAAAGAAGAAGCACCAGCTAGAAAAGAGGAAATAAGACATGCTGAGGAAGAGGGAATAAAGTTTTTCTTTTTAGCAGCTCCAACAAAATTTTTTGGGAATGAGCAAGGTAAATTAACAGGTATGGAATATATTCAGATGAAGCTGGGAGAACCAGATGAGTCAGGCAGGAGAAAACCGATTCCCATTCCTGAATCAGAATCTGTTATGCAGATTGATACAGCAATTGTTGCAATAGGCCAAAGCCCCAATCCACTGATTCCAAGAACTTTTAAAGGATTAAAGCTGGGAAAACATGGAAATATAATAACTGATGAGGACGGTAGAACATCGGTTCCTGGTGTTTTTGCAGGTGGAGACATTGCAACTGGTGCAGCAACTGTGATTCTTGCAATGGGTGCTGGGAAAAAAGCAGCGCGGGCCATTGATCAGTATATCAAATCAAAGAAATAACTTAACTGAAAAATTTTTTATAAAAATAAAATCGTTTGTTTCAATTTTAAATATTAATAGTTTTTATGCTCTTGAAAATCTACTGAATTTAAATTCAGCGTTATACTGAAAAGCTGAACCAACTAAATATCCAATAATAAGATAGGCAATTAATAATAAAAAAGGTAAAACTCCATTGTATCCAATTATAATTGAATATCCAAGAATTCCAGAAAATGTAACATCTAGTAAAATCGTTTT
>JARYMC010000092.1 GCA_029907305.1 Candidatus Thermoplasmatota archaeon | reverse complement strand
AAAAGAAAAATTCGTCTGGCCACTAGAAAAACTGGTTGATGGTAAAAGAAAGTTCATGTACATGCCAAAGGATTTTGATGTAGATGAGGAACTGGAAGAGTTTGAGAACCATGGTATAAAAGAGATATGGGTTACACCAAAAATCCCTTTTATGATACCACTTCTAGCAGGTTTCATCTGCTCTTTTATTTTTGGTGACATCCTTTTTTATCTTATCAACAGCATAATACGTTAAACCGAAAACATTAAATAACAATGATAATACAGAGTATATTAATAAAAATTATAGGGGAGTAATAATGGACCCATTTGGAGACGATAAAAATAAAAGAAAACGAAGAAACCCTTTTGATTTCTTTGGTTTCGATGACGATTTCATAAATGATATCTTAAATGATGAAAGACTAATGGATGATATACGTAGAATGACAGAAGAAATGATGAAGATGTTTTCAACAGCTCAACCAGGTAAAGCAGTTGTTCATGGATTCAAGATCAACTTTGGGCCCGATGGTAGACCAAGAATCCAGGAGTTTGGCAACCGACCTTTAAAATCACCAAAGGGTGAACAAATGATATCTGAGGAACGCGAACCACTAACAGATATAATTGAGGGTGATGAGGACGTAGCAGTCACTGTTGAGATACCTGGTGTTGAAAAAGAAGATATAGATTTACATGTCACTGGTGATGTGCTAGAGATAACTGTGAACAACCCTCAGAGGAAATATCACAAACGCCTAAACCTACCATGTGACGTACTTCCAAAAACCACTAAGGCTACATACAAAAACGGTATCCTCGATGTTGTTATAAAGAGGAAGGAAAAGAAGAAACCTGGTGAAGGATACAAGGTAAACATAGAATAAATTTTTTACTGGTTATGGGCTTAGCCGGATTTGAACCGGCGACCTCCGCCGTGTGAAGGCGACGTCATAACCAACTAGACTATAAGCCCATTCATAAATTTTTTTTGTTAGACTGCTAATAAAACAAATCAGATAAATGCTTTTCGTAAAACCATTGCTATTCATGATTATTATTCATTAGAAAAAATTTATCAACAAAAAATCATTAATACATAAACCTTGGGAAAAAGATACAGATGATAACAGTTCTGAGAATAGGACATAGGATAGGACGTGATAAACGCATAACCACACATGTAGCTCTTGTAGCACGTGCGTTCGGTGCAGATAAAATCTTTATTGACACAAAAGACGTAAATATCGAGAAAAACATAAAATCTGTTTGTAAACGTTTCGGTGGAAACTTTATCATAGAGTCAGGTGTTGACTACAAGAAAATAATGAAACAATGGGATGGCGTAGTGGTTCATCTAACCATGTATGGCCAAGAGCTGGATAAATCAATAAAAAGCATAGGTGAAAACAAAAACCTACTTGTTGTTGTTGGTGCAGAAAAAGTCCCAGCACAGGTTTATGAGCTGGCTGATTTTAACGTCTCAGTTGGGAATCAGCCTCATTCAGAGGTTGCTGCTTTAGCTGTTTTTCTAGATCACTATAATCATGGTAGTTGGCTTAAAAAAAAGTTCAACGGAAAAATAGAAATCATTCCTAGTGATAGAGGGAAAAAAGTTTTATCAAAAAACAGGTCGTAGATATGAGTCGTATACCTAGCCCTGAGGAATGCATTGAGCTCCTTAAAAAAAATGTTTGCTCAGAGAGGGTTGTTAACCATTGCAAGGCTGTTAGGGACATTGCAGTGAAAATAGCAAAAAAAGCAGATGCTGATGTTAAATTAGTAGAAGCAGGGGCATTACTCCATGATATAGGTAGATCAAAAACCCATGGTATTCTACATGCTGTTGAGGGTGTTAAAATCGCTAAAAAACTAGATTTACCAGATAAAATCATAAACATTATTGAGAGACACATAGGCGCAGGTATACCAAAAGAAGAAGCAAAAAAACTGGGTTTACCGTACAAAGATTACATACCTCTCACCCTAGAAGAAAAGATTGTTTGCCATGCTGACAATTTAACCAATGACTGCAAAAGACAAAACATAGAAAAAGAAGTTGAAAAAGCTTTGAGAAACGGTCAAAAAGAATACGCAGAACGCCTTAAAATGTTACATGACGAACTCAGTAAGCTTTGTGGTATAGATCTTAACCAGATATAACCCATTATTCGTTTTTTACCAGAAAAGATAAATACGATATCAGGGTTTACAACCCCTCGAAAAAAAAAATAAATTTATAAGGAGGAACAAAACAATATGGCAGTAAAGATAGACGCAGATAAATGTGATGCCTGCGGATCATGTGTTGACGCCTGTCCTGTACAAGCCATTAAACTAGAGAGCAAGGCTGTTGTTAATGCAGATGAATGTATTGATTGCGGGACATGTGTTGATGAATGCCCAAATGGAGCGATAGAGCTTTAGAACCACTATTTTTAAAAACAGGTTAGACCTTTCTTTTCTCATATTTTTTGCAGGGGTAGCCAAGCATGGTCAACGGCGCAAGATTGAGGGTCTTGTCCTTAGTGGTCCGCGAGTTCAAATCTCGTCCCCTGCACTAATTATTTTTTTTTTAAAAAAATTATGGAGTCAAACGTGTCCTATCCCTAGGGAACAAAATACATTCTCTAATATTCTTTATATCAAGCAATTCCATTATAAACCGTTCGATACCAAAACCAAAACCACCATGAGGAGGCATACCATAACGAAATGCTTTAAGATAAGATTCAAAATCTTTAGGGTTAAGACCACATGCCTTCAGTCTCTCACTTAGCATTTTTTCATCATGTATACGCTGACTACCAGAAGCAATCTCAACACCTTTACACTCTAAATCAAAACCACGTGAATATTTACAGTCTTTATCATCAGGCATCGTATAAAACGGCTTAGCCTCAAGAGGATACTTGGTAATAAAATAAAACTCATAACCCTCATCCTTCATTATCTCACCAAGAAGTTTCTCTTCCTCAGAACCAAGATCCTGACCCCATTTTATCCCACTACCTTTTTCATTCAACTTTTTAACTACATCATCATATTTCACTCGTTTAAAAGGCAGTTTAGGTACAACAATTTTCTTTTTTAAAACATCAAGTTCATCCTTGCACTCACCAGCTCGTTTCCACATGTTATGAACAAGCCCTTCTAGAATCTTCATAACATCTTCTTCATCATCTATAAAAGCCATCTCCAAATCAACAGCAGTAGACTCATTTAGATGCCTACGCGTGTTATGCTCCTCAGCACGGAAATACCAAGCAATCTCATAAACCCTATCCAAACCTGTCGCCATCAACATCTGCTTATACAACTGCGGAGATTGAGCCAAAAAAGCCTCTTTTTCAAAATACTTCAACCTAAAAACATCGGTACCCCCCTCAGAAGAACTAGATATAATCTTAGGGGTATGAACCTCTATAAAACCCTGGGATCTAAGATACTCATGAACAGCAGCAATTACAACGTTTCTTATCTTGAATATCGCCTGAGTCTCCTGCTTTCTCAAATCAATAACCCTATTATCCAGCCTTGTATCAAAATCAGCCTCAACCTTATCCACAACACCCAAAGGCAAAGGAGTCTCCGAGACAGATAAAACTTTAAAATCTTCAGGCAAAACCTCATACCCATTCCTCACCTTTTCGTTTCCCTTGCAGAGACCTTTAACAGATATAACTGATTCCCTTGGTAAAGACGTCAGTTTTTCAAAGATCTCAGGTTTTTTCTTTTTAATAACAGTGAGTTGTAGCGTACCTTTTCTATCACGAAGAATAACAAAAGCAATAGACCCAATATTTCTAACGTCTTCAACCCAACCAGCAACAGTAATAGTTTTACCAAATTCTTTCTCAGTCACATCCTTAGAATAATGACTTCTATAAGATTCCATAATCACACCTAATCAAAACAATGAATTTAGTCTTTTTGAAATAAAAGACATAACCCCACAAAGATTCTTATTATTATCCCAAGTCCTTATCAAATCCTTAAGATCCTCTTTATCAGAGTCTCTTAACTCTTTCACCCATCTCACGATCCCAAGAATAGCCCTTATCACATTATCAACAATCGTAATAGTAGCAGCCTTAGAAGTCCTAGACAAAGGATTCAAATCAACAGCAATAACTGTTTTACCCATATCACGAAGAGCTTGACATCTATCACCATCCTCAAGAGGAACTAGAACAACATCAGCAGAAAAAATACCATCACTATCACACAAAGCACGACTATGATCAAGCCCAGGAATCCTAGCATCAGCCTTAAGACCATACACCTTCTTTGCCCCCCTCTTTAACAACTCAGATGAAACCCTTTTCATACGCCGCTCAGTCCTATGAAACAAATTCACCTCAAGCTTAGCAGGCACAACACTCGCGAGACTTATACACTCATCAGCAGCCAAAGCAGCAACATTACCATTAACAGAAATCACAGGGTTATTTGCACATAACAACGCAGCAGCAGCAACCCTCTCAGCAGCATCAGCCTCAGCTATAGTAACCTCACCCAGAAGATAATCAAAGGCTTCACCACGACCATGAGCAATCAAACCAGTCTCATGAACCAAACCATCCTTCATAGCCTTCGAAATCTTCTCCCTAGTAACAAGAGAAAAATAACGTGGATGACTACGAGGAATTTCTTTCATAACTTTCATTAACAAACAACAGACGCATCTTTTTAAAATTTAGGGGACAAATTAAACAAAAACATGAAAATAAAAGATTAAAAGAATAGTTTTTTTACCCGTACATACTAGGCTGTGGAGCCTGTGTACCAGAAACAACAGGCTTAGCCTGTTTATGGAACTTCTGAAGCTGTTTTTCGATACGCTCTGATTCCTCATACAATGGGTTAACGTTTATCTCCACATTCATGAGTAGAGCTATGACGTTAATAGCTGCTGCAGCAGCCTTGGCATCAGGATAGTTAGGGTGCGCCTCAGCCAATATAGAAATAACATCAAAATTCATCTGTCTACCCATATTAAGCAAAACACCTGATACACCAGCTATAATACCGTTTTTGAACTGAGGTATCTTTTTTGTTATCAACAGGTTTCTAGCACGCTCAGTTGAACCTATAGCATAAGCATCAGCTATCTCCTCCTCAGATGATTTACCCTCAACAACCATACCCTCAGGTGAAATCAAAAGTTTACACTTCTTTTTCATAACCCATTTCATAATCGACTCAGAAATAGAGTTTATGAGCGTGGGCTTAGGCCTAAACTCTGATACGAAAACAACGACTTTTTCCCCGTTGCTCTGGGAGCCAGCGTAAATACGAACAGGCGATAACGGCTCACCAGTATGAACAACAGATAACGTTGGGAAATCAGCTGAGTTAACACACCCTATCTGTTTAAGGTTCAGTGCATCGATAAGGTAATTAGCCGCTATGGTACTTACCAAACCTATGGAGGGGAAACCTGCTATAACAGTTGCTCCACTTAAATCCATTTCCTCAAAATCACATATTTCAACTTCATCTTTCAAAGTGCATCACCAACAATGATTATAGACACACATCACTTTCTAGCATTTAAAATTAATTGATAAAAACTAGGTGTTTTAGGCTGTTGAAAAATTAAATTAACCCTCCTACATTTCATTTTGTTTGGGTGCACAAAATGAAAAACAATAGGAG